>DLMW01000038.1:3182-8254 GCA_002478245.1 bacterium UBP18_UBA7526 | reverse complement strand
ATCACCAAATCCCCATTGCCTAATTTCCCTTCTTAACCGATAACCTTTTTGGGAGGCATCTATGGCCATCAAAGTGGGGATTCCCAGGGCTCTTTTATACTATCGCTTCTATCCTCTCTGGAAGACGTTCTTTACCGAATTAGGAGCAGAGGTAGTCACTTCCCAGCCCACTACCCAAGAGATATTTAGAAAAGGGCTTAAGAAGTTCATTGGTGATACCTGCCTTCCTATGAAACTGGTCTTCGGCCATGTGATTACCTTGGCCGATAAGGTGGACTATCTATTCATTCCCCGACTAGTGAGCATTGAGAAGGATACCTATCTCTGCCCCCACTTCGCTGGTCTCCCTGATGTCCTAAGAGCTATCATGCCTGGCTTACCCCCTATTCTGGATACCCATTTCAATATGAAGAAGAAGGGAATAACCATGAAGTCCATCTATGAGGCAGGGAAGAGGTTCGCTAAGGATCCGCACAAGATCTATCGCGCCTATCAGAGGGCGCAAGAAGAGTATAAGAAGTTCTTAGAGAGAATCAGAGATGGGGTCACTCCTCAGGAGGCGATCCAGGCCTTTAATGGCGAAGAGGTTCCTCCTCTAAAAGGGAGAAGAGAGAGGCTGAATATCGCTTTGGTTGGAAATCCCTATACCATCTATGATCCCTTCTCTAGCCTCAATATCATTCAGAGGCTAAGGAATTTAGGCGCAAGGATCTATACCTCAGAGATGATTCCAGATGAGACAATTGAAGAGATGGTTTGCGCCCTATCCAAGAGGATCTACTGGACATTCGGAAAGGAGACGGTAGGGGCCGCCTTCCATTTCCTGGATTCAGAAGAGATCGATGGTCTAATCTATATCATCTCCTTTGAGTGTGGTCCGGACTCTCTACTAAAAGAGATTGTTGATGATAAGGCAAGGGGGGGTAAGAAGGTAGCCTATATGTCTCTGGTCATCGATGAGCATACGGGTGAGACAGGAATGGATACCCGGCTCGATGCCTTCGTTGAGATGATCAGACGCCAGCGAACTAAGAAAGTGAGAATCGGGGAAGGGGTGAAACAGGGATCGGTGCCCAAACGAAGATTAGGGTGGTGAGCAACCCACCTCATCCTTTTCTCTCAATATTCTGAGTTTTGGAGAAATCCGTGGCTATCAAATTGGTCTTCTTTCAACTTTATTGTGTCCTTTCTCTATATCTTATCACCATAATCGGTAGAAGACTACTTAATAAAGGAGAAGGCTTTGACTATGCCCGTCATCTGGCAGGATTTATTCACCCCATCTATGCCTTTGGTCTGGTAGGCTTCATGGTCACCACGGTCGTTCTGGCCCATAAGAGCCCCCACCCTTTCCCTCTCTTGCCCGAACCTAACATCTCCTCCCCATTATCCCTCACTATCTCCCGATTGCTCTTTCTCTTCGCTATAGTAGTGGGCCTTCCTGGGATCGCAGGATTGGCCAGGAGAAGGGTCGGTCCTTTAAGACTGATGACAGAAGAATTTGTGAAGGGAGGCATAAGGCGTTATCTAAGGAACCCCATGTCTTTGGGAGGATATCTATTCCTCATCGCTTACTCTATTCGCTTTCCCTCCCCCTATCTCTTACTTGCTACACTCATCGGTCTCATCCCTGCCCATATCTTCTACCTCAAGATCTATGAGGAGAAGGAACTGGAACTGAAGTTTGGTGAAGAATACCTGGAATATAAGAAAGAAGTTCCTTTCTTGCTCCCCAGAATAAAATGGTTCAAAAAATGCCCGGGAAGTTAGTCGGATAAAGCAGGAAGTGAAGGTTAAGAGATTTCAAGGATTTAGAAGCCGGGAAGGAGGCAAGAAGGATGATAAGCGAAGTAACCAGAAAACCCAAAGATCTTGTGGTGAAGTGAGGAGCTTATGATTACATCGACAATAAACTCTATAACCAGATAGTTTTAAGCGGAACAGACTATGATCTCCTCTCTCAAAGAAGTCCTCTATAACCATCCCTACTGGGTCTTCATCATTCTCCATATGACCTTGGGAAGGGGGGCCTCCATCCTCTATGGAGTTTTGAGGGGGATGAATGTCTTACACTTTCTTCCCTTAGGCGTTTTCTTCGATATGTTCCAGGTTTGGCCCCTCTATCTTCTCTACGAGACGACAGAATTCCACATGCCGCTAATCAGAAAGTTAAAGGAAAAGATGAATAGAAGAGAGCATAGATTCCTCCATTCCCGGATATTTAAGGGAGTAAAATCCTTAGGCCATTTAGGAGTGGCAGTAGTTGCTCTATTGCCAGTTAAAGGATGCGGGATGTGGAGTAGCATCCTCTTGGCCCATATCTTAAAAATTAGACGCTCTCGGGCCTATCTACTATTCCTTATGGGAAGCATCATCGGCTGTCTCATCCTAATAGGTATCGGGGATATTATAAAGAGTATCTGGCACCAAATCATCCGCTAAGGTTTTCACTATAGTAAGAAAAAAGTAAGTAAATGAATATGTTTCGAAGAAGTGTATTGCTATTGGTGAGGAGTAAGGTCTGGGCACGCCAGGGATACAGCATGGTCGATGACCCCAGGATTTATGAGTAGCGCAACGCCCCACCATAGATCTAGCGGACCTTCCCCAAGCCTTCGACCTTTACCTTTGCGGGCCAGTTGACTGAGGTAATAACTGACAGGAGGAATACTCTAAAGGAAACGAAGGGCCGGGTCTCTACCCAGAGAAGTAGGGGCTGGAGGAGGGAAGGGCTTGACCTTCGGCCAGGCCCCACCAAAGGAGAAAGAAGAAGAAGAGAAAGAGGAGAAAGAGAAAAAGAAAGAAAAGAGGAAGAAAGATTGAAATAGATTCAGCTTCACCACCCCCCAATAGATATCGGAGGGGTTCTTATTCTTTAGATTCTTTAACGGGGTTTGACAAAAAGGCACTGTTGAGATATGATATAGTGAAAGAGAGGCGGATTTTTAATGCGAAAGTGGTCTTTAACCCCTATCATACTATTCCTTCTTTTCTTGGGCGCCTGTGCACCAAGATATGTCGAGCCCCCTATCTATAGAGAGGCGACTTTAGAGGAACTAATAGAGTTAATTCAGGCAAGGGAAGGGGAAGTAAAGACTATTAGGACCTCCTTGAAGATGGGATTCAAGGACTTAGAGAAGAAAAGCTCCCAGCATTGTCTGGGAGTCTTTCTTTTTGAGAAGCCAGATAGGTTCAGGGTAAAGGGCTATCCCCAGATAGGCCCTACCTTATTTGAAGTTGTTTCAGACGGAGAGTCTCTCTGGGTATATGTCCCAAAGGAGGGGAGGGTCTATCTCAGTCAAGATTTAAAGAAAGGAACTCCCGCGGCCGATTTTGATTTTCAGGATCTGAGGAGTGCCTTTTCAGTTGCTGAGATACTCAAGCCTCCAGATGTCAGCAAGTTCTTAGAGAAGGGGGAGAAAGAGTATATTCTTTACCTAGTAAAGAGGAGGCTATTAGGGAAGGTCTGGGTCGAGAGAAGTGAATTCCTGGTGACCAAGATGGAAAGGTTTGCTAGGGATGGTTCTTTAGCCTTAGAGGTCTCTTTCGCAGAATATCAAAAAATAAACGGAATCGATTTCCCAGAGAAAGTAGAAATTCATAACCCAAAAGAGAAGAAGATGCTCACCCTCCTCATCCAAAAGGTGAGGCTCAATGAGGTCATCGAACCAGAGGTCTTTCAATTTAAGGTTCCCAAAGGTATAGAAGTCATAGATTTAGACCAGGAGGAGTGATGCCTAAGCATCCTTTGGATAGATATTCTCTTTATCGGTTTGTTAGATTTATGTCCTTTACCCTGCCTCTGGCCATGGGCTATCTCCTAGCAACCATAACAGGGATTATTACCTACTCCTTCTCAAGGAAGAATAGGAGGGCGGTAATCTCCAATCTAACCCAGGTTTTAGGCAAGGAAGTGAGTAGAAGAAAGATTTATCTCTTAGCCTGTAACACCTTCTGTAATTATGCCAAGTACATCGTCGATTACTTCCGATTTCCATGCATTAACGAAAATAGCTGGAAGAGGGTCATTCCCCGATATCAAGGTGATAAATTTATTGATGATGTCTTGAAGAAGGGGAAGGGTCTTATGCTCTTGACCGCCCACTTAGGAAACTGGGAGTTAGGAGGATTATTGTTTAACATCTTAGGCTATCCGGTGAATGTGGTCACCCTGGTTGACGAGAATCTAAGGATCGATGAAGTAAGGGAGAGATGGAGAAGGAGTCGGGGGATAAAGTCCCTGACGGTTGGTGACTCAATAACCGCAGCCAAGAATATCGCAGATGCCTTGGCAAAGAATGAGGTCGTGGCCATGCTTGGGGATCGGGCAGCCAAGACCAATAGGATGAAGACGAAGTTCTTTGGCAAAGAAGCCTACTTTCCTACCGGACCAGTAATCCTGAGCCTCTTGACCCAAGCGCCCATCGTTCCTGGTTTCATTATCTATAAAGGTCGGGGCAGGTATTATGGAGTGGCAGAGGAGCCTATCTATGCCCAGGATACTGGCGATAGGGAGGAAGATATAAAAGGGACCCTAAAGAAGATAGTCAAGGTCTTTGAGAAGTATATCCGCCAATATCCTGACCAATGGTACAACTTCTATCCTTTCTGGGAAGACGCGAATAATGAAACGCAATAAACTAAAAGATTTTGAATATGAATAGAGGTGAGGTTATGAAGAGCATATTGTTAATCCTATGGGCAGTGGTTCTTTTGGGGAGTTCTGTTTGGGCAGGGAATGACTTGAATAGCATCTTAAAAGAGATGGATAAGAGGCAGAAAGGGATAAGAGACCTTAAGGCGAATTTTAGTCAGGAAAAGGTCTTGGAACTATTAGCGGAGAAATTAATCTCTCAAGGGAAGATGGAATATAAGAGACCGGATAAAATGTCCTGGGAATACTTCTCACCCGACCCACTCTTAATGATCATTAAAGGAAGGAGGATGTGGCTCTACTATCCTGATATGAAAGTGGCAGAGAGGTACGATTTAGAAAGAGCTGGGGAGACCTTGGGCCTCTTCGTGGGCTTCGGAAAGTCTAGGGAATATTTGGAGAAGAATTATCAGATCAG
>DLMW01000038.1:0-3017 GCA_002478245.1 bacterium UBP18_UBA7526 | reverse complement strand
AGAAGAATTATCAGATCAGGTTCCTTGAAGAGAGGAAGGAATTCTATTCTCTGGAACTCATTCCCAAAAGGGAAGAGGAACTGAAATATCTCTCTAAGATCATATTATGGATTGATACTAGCGAGTACTGGCCAGTTAAGACCAAGATCTTTGAGCCGAATGGCGATACCACTTTAATAGAGTTTAAGGATATTGAGATTAATACTGAGATCCCAGACTCAAAGTTTGAGTTCCAGGTCCCTAAAGGGGTGGAGGTGGTGGAACCCCTCAAGGAGTAACAGGAAGAGTAAAGTTAGTTAGGTCGCAAGAGAAGGAGGAAGCAGGTTAGTCAGGAAAGTACTCCTCAAAACTCACCTAACTCAAAGCATACGGAAGTAAGCATTGAAGGCAATTATTGTCTATTTTTCCCAGACCGGGAATACGGAGAAGGTAGCCCAGGCCATTTCCCGGGGAATAAGAAGTACAGATAATCTCTGCCTGGTAATTCCCTTAGCGCGGCATTCTCCGTTCGCGGGCCCCTCCGCCCAATGTAGATCCTCCCGCCCCCAGAGAATCGCCGAGCCACCCGCACAAGAGATGAAATTAGAAGATTACGATCTGATCGGTATCGGTACCCCGGTCTTCTACTTTCAGGAGCCCTGGAATGTAAGAGACTTTATCTCCAGACTCTCTTTCTTAAAAGGTAAGTCAAGTTTCGTCTTCTGTACCCATGGCGGCCAGGATGCCAATACTTTAGCCCGAATGGCGAAAGGATTAAAAGAAAAAGGTTTGTTAGTTCTGGGAGGATTGAGTATCAGAGGATATGACTCTTTTCAGCCCTATATCGAGTTCGCTTATAGCAAGGGCCACCCAGATGAAGGGGACCTAAAGAAGGCAGAAGAATTTGGTCGGGAGATGGTCAAGAATTATAGATTAGTTAAGGAAGAGAATCGATTAGATGTCTTAGCCAATTTTAAATTCAAATTCTCTCTTTTACATCTCACTTCTCTATGGCTAACGAAGGAGAGGGTGAATAGACATCTGCCAAGGATGGAGATAGATAAAGAGAGATGCCTCAAATGTAGCAAGTGTGCCGAAATCTGCCCTTCCGGAGTAATAGAACTCAATCCCTATCCGATACGCAAGGGAGACTGTATTAGATGCTATTATTGTGAGAAGGTATGCCCGCAAGGGGCAATAGTTGTGAACTGGAGATCGACTAAGAGGCTTTTGGGGTTTTTTAGAATATGTGCCTGGCCCATGAGGGCATTGGGGTTCTAAGGTATGAAGTATCATGAGATGGAAACAAGGGTGAGATTCAACGAGGTTGACCAGTGGGGAATGGTCTGGCACGGCCACTACCTCAGTTACTTTGAGATGGGAAGGATTGACCTCGCCCGGGGCTTCGGTCTAACCCCTTCTGATTTCGTAAAGATGGGCTATACCGCTCCGGTAATTGAACTAAGATGTAATTACAAAGAGCCGGCCAGGGACGATGAGTTCCTCATCATCCGCACCACCTTAGAAAAGCCAACCAAGGCGGCTTTAACCTTTAGGTATCAGATCTTGAGAAAGAGGGATAAGAGGTTATTAGTTGAGGGTGAGACGACCCAGGTTCTCCTTAATAAGAAGAAAGAATTGGTCTTGGTTATTCCTGAAGAGATAAAGAAAAGGATTGAGAGACTCCTTACCTATTTAGAAAAATGATTAGAGAAGAATATGATGTCATTATAATCGGCGCAGGAGTAGGAGGATTGGCCTGCGCTTCTTTATTGGCCAAGGCCGGGATGCGGGTCTTGGTAGTGGAGCAATCTTCCCGACCCGGAGGATATGTTGGCTCCTTCAAAAGAGAGGGCTTTACCTTTGATTGTGCGGCTCACTTTGTTACCGGTTGCCACAAGGATGGCGTCATTGGAAAGCTACTGAGGGAGTTAGAGATAGAAGATGAGATTGAATTTTCTTTTTCGCTCAATGATCTGGAAAGTGCCGAGAAAGTAATTAAAGAGAAATTTCCGCAAGAAGCAGAAAACCTAGATAGGTATAAAGAGACCCTAGACAGGATTGGCCAGGAGATCATTAGATTGGGTTCTTCCTTCTCGCTATGGAAGATACCTCTCCTTCCCCTACTCTTTCCCGCACTCCTCAAATATAGAAACTATACAGTCAGAAAACTGATGGATGAACACTTCACTGATGAGAGACTAAAGACCATCCTCTCCCTCTCTCCGGTTACTGTCCCTCCCTCTAAAACCTCCTTGCTCCTGGCAGCCGTGATGAAGGCTGAATCGCAGAAAGCTGGGATATATTATCTGAAAGGAGGGATGCAGTCTTTTGCCGATGTTCTGGCCAAAGGGTTAAAGAAATATAAGGGAGAATTATTACTCAATACTCTGGCCACCAAGATTCTAATTGACAGAGGCAGAGTCCAAGGCGTGGAGTTGGCCGATGGGCGAAGGGTAAAAGCCTCTTATGTTGTCTCTAATGCAAGTCTTAAACAAACCTTCTATAAGTTGGTGGGGAAAGAACATCTTAAGAAGAGGTTTCTAAAGAGAATAAAAGGGAAAGAGTTATCGCTATCCTGTTTCATTCTCTATCTGGGAATCGATCTGGACTTAAAATCCTTGGGCTTGAATTTCCGCACCAATGTCTACCCTACCTATGATACAGAGAAACAGTATGAAACCTTAAAGAGGGGAGAGATACCTGAAGAATTTGCTTTCGTGATGACCTTCTCTTCTCTCATCGATCCCGCAACTGCCCCTAAGGATAAGCATACCCTGATTATCACTACTACCGCTCCCTATCATTACCGGGAAGATTGGGGGATTAAGGATAGACAAGGAGTAGAATATAGACAACTGAAAGAAAGCATGATGAGGAGAATGGTCGAGAAGGCAGAAAAAATAATTCCGGGACTATCTTCACATATTATCTATCAAGAAGCGGCAACACCTCTTACCCTTGAAAGAGAGACCCTTAATACCCAAGGAGCAATGTATGGTCTGGCTGCTACACCCAAACAGATCGGCCCAGGAAGG
>DLMW01000029.1:13456-14273 GCA_002478245.1 bacterium UBP18_UBA7526 | reverse complement strand
AGTATAGAGAGAAGGGAAGGATTGAATCCCTAGCGAGGATGCTCGGCTTCCAAGCAGCGGGAGCAGCGCCCATTGTCGAAGGAAGGGTGATTGAGAAACCCCAGACCATTGCCACAGCGATAAGGATCGGTAACCCTGCCTCCTGGAAGAAGGCCCTGGAGGCCAGGGATGAGTCCGGGGGTCTAATAGATAAAGTGACAGATGAAGAGATCCTGGATGCTTATAAGTTGATCGCTTCTCAGGAAGGGATATTTGTGGAGCCGGCCTCTGCCGCCTCTGTGGCTGGCCTCCTCAAACTTCATAAACAAGGCTACTTTAACCAGGATCAAGGATTAAGGAGCAAGGATCGAGTAATCGTCTGCATCCTCACTGGCCATGGCCTGAAGGATCCGGATCGGGCCATTACCCTGGCCAAAGAGCCCAAGGTCCTCCCCCCAACATGGGAAGCAGTAGTGAAGGAACTGGGCTACTAAATCGGTCGGTAGAGAAAATAGAGAGAAGAATAATGGGATGAGGGTGGGGAATATATCCCCACCCACACAACTTTCAGGAATTGGTTATCAGGTATTCCTGATATCCTTAGGGTGGCTATTATGGTTAGAGTTCGGGTGCCGGCTACTACCGCAAACCTAGGGCCAGGCTATGATGTTCTGGGTTTGGCACTTAAATTATATAACTTTGTAGAGATAGATATCTCAGACAAACCATCCATCGAGATTGAAGGGGAAGGAGCGGACTCTCTGCCCAAGGATAGATCCAATATCGCCTATCAAGCTATTCAGCAAGTTTTTAAAACTGTTCACTGTTCACTGTTCAC
>DLMW01000029.1:6528-13302 GCA_002478245.1 bacterium UBP18_UBA7526 | reverse complement strand
CTGTTCACTGTTCACTGTTCACTTAAAATTACTTAATAACATCCCTTTGGCAAGGGGGCTAGGAAGTTCTGCTGCGGCGCGCCTGGGGGCTCTGGTCGCTGCCAATAGGTTGGTAGGGGATAAATTATCTCAAGATGAGATCCTCAGGATAGCAGCAAGATTGGAAGGCCATCCAGATAATGTAGTTCCGGCTTTAGTGGGGGGACTGACCGCATCCCAGTTATTAAAGGGAGAGGTTAGATATGTGAAATATCCTCTGCGCGGCGATCTAAAGATAGTAGCGGCCATTCCCGATTTCGAGGTTTCAACGATAGAGGCACGCAAGGTCTTACCAAAGAGTTTTAGTCTGGAGGATGTAGTTGCTACTTCAAGCAATACTATGCTCTCAGTGGGGGCGCTTACTGGTTTCAGTGAACCTAAAGTTTTAGAGAGTAGCATGGAGGATAGGATCCATCAGCCCTATCGGGCAAAGTTCATACCTGGGATGGAGGAGATCTTTCGGGCAGCCAAGAAGGCTGGCGCTCAGGGTGTTGCTCTGAGTGGCTCTGGTTCTACCATCGCCGCTTTCTCCATAGGGAATGATAAGGAAAAGAATGGAGAAATAGGCCAGGCCATGGTTCGTGCTTTTCAGAAGGTAGGCCACAGGAGCCATTATAAGATTTTAGATATCGATCAAAAAGGTGCAGTATGTCTCTGATCGTTCAGAAGTATGGAGGATCCTCAGTCGCGGATGTCAAGAAGATTAAGCGGGTTGCCCGAAGGATTAAGAAAACGGTGAAAGAGGGGAATAGGGTGGTGGTGGTTGTCTCTGCCCCAGGTGATACCACAGATCGACTCTTAGAGTCTGCCTACCAGATAAGTGCCCATCCTTCGGAGAGGGAAGTGGATATGCTTCTGGCTACGGGAGAGCAGATCTCCATCTCTCTTCTCACCATGGCCCTCCATTCCTTGGGCTGTCCGGCCATCTCCTTTACCGGCCCCCAGGTCAGGATCCTTACCGATGCCGCCCATACCAGAGCCAGGATCATCTCCATAGATACTAAAAGGATTGAGGAGGAACTAAAGAAGGGGAGGGTAGTAGTGGTAGCTGGCTTCCAGGGGATAAGTCAGGAGGAGGATATCACTACTTTAGGGAGGGGAGGGAGTGATACCACAGCCGTGGCTCTGGCGGTGAGCCTGAAAGCCGACTCCTGCGAGATATATACCGATGTGGAGGGAGTCTATACTACGGATCCCGGGATAGTTCCTTCTGCTAAGAGACTGAAAGAGATCTCCTATGATGAGATGCTGGAGCTCTCCTCTCTGGGAGCAAAGGTAATCCAACTACGGAGCGTGGAACTGGCCAAGAGATACAATGTGAGATTACATGTGCGCTCAAGTCTTTCTAATAAGGAGGGTACCATGATTACTGAAAAAGGTCTGGAGGCCCCGGAGGTCTGCGGGGTTACCTATGATAAGAATCAGGCGAAGATCACCATCCAGAGCGTTCCCGATAGGCCGGGGATCGCCTCTGCCATCTTCACTGAGATAGCGAAGAGGAACATCAATGTCGATATGATCATTCAATCTGCCAGCCTAAAGGGTTTAACAGACGTCTCCTTTACCATAGTTGAGGCCGATTTAGAGAAGGCTCTGCCCGCCATCAAGGAAGTGGCCAAGAGAATAGAGGCCAAGGGAGTGGCAGCGAGTAAGGGGGTAGCCAAGGTCTCTATTGTGGGGGTGGGGATGAGGTCTCATCCTGGGGTGGCCGCCAGGATGTTCTCCTGCCTGGCAAAAGAGGGAATAAATATTGAGATGATCTCAACCAGTGAGATAAAGATCTCCTGCGCTATAGATGAAAAGTATACCCAAAAAGCGGTTAAGGCCCTCCATAGAGGATTCAGGTTAGGAATGAACGATAAATCTACAGATTCAGAGAGGTGATTACCATGGTAAAAGTAAAGATCTACGATACCACATTGCGGGACGGCGCCCAGGCAGAAGGGATCTCCTTCTCCTTGGAGGATAAGGTGCGCATTGCCCAGAAGTTGGATGAATTAGGGTTCCATTACATTGAGGGAGGCTGGCCAGGCTCCAATCCCAAGGATATCAAGTTCTTCCAGAGGATGAAGAGAATAGGCTTAAAGAACGCCCAACTTACTGCCTTTGGTTCTACTAGAAGGGCGAAGTATCCTGTGGAGAAGGACCCCAATATCCAGGCCCTCTTAGAATCGGAAACTAAGGTGGTCTGTATCTTTGGGAAGTCCTGGGATCTCCATGTAAGGGTTGCCCTGGGGATCTCTTTGGAAGAGAACCTTAAGATAATCGAAGACTCGGTCTCTTACCTAAAGAAAAAGAAGAAGGAGGTAATCTACGATGCCGAGCACTTCTTCGATGGCTATAAGGATGATCCCTCTTATGCCCTTAAGACCCTAAGAGTGGCCCAGGAAGCGGGAGCGGACTGGATCGTCTTATGTGATACCAATGGAGGAACCCTTCCCCAGGAATTGATAGAGATTACCCGGAGGGCGAAGAGAGAGGTCAAGGTTCCTCTGGGCATCCATGCCCATAACGACTCTGGTCTGGCTCTGGCCAATACCTTAGCTGCCGTCCAGGAGGGTGCGGTTCAGGTCCAGGGGACGATCAATGGTTTGGGAGAGAGGTGCGGGAATGTGAACCTCTGCTCTGTAATACCAAACCTCCAGATAAAGATGGGGATGGACTGCATCGAGAAGAAGCAGTTGGCGAAGCTCACTGAGGTCTCGCGGTATGTGGCAGAGCTGGCCAATCTACCCCATGACGAGAGACAACCCTTCGTAGGTAACTCTGCCTTTGCCCACAAGGGAGGGATACATGTGAGCGCGGTGAAGAAGGATCCCAGGACCTATGAGCACATCCTGCCCGAACTGGTGGGGAATCATAGGAGGATCTTGGTTAGTGAATTAGCCGGAAGGAGTAACATCCTCTATAAGGCAAAGGAGTATGGCCTGGATCTGGAGAAGAGGACCCCTCAGACAGAGAAGGTCTTGGAGGACTTAAAGAGGCTTGAGGATGAAGGGTATCAGTTTGAGGGAGCGGAGGGCTCCTTCGAACTCCTGATGAAGAAGGCCTTGGGGAAGTATCGAAGCCTCTTTGACTTAGAGGGCTTTCGGGTTACCGTGGAGAAGAGGAAGGATGGGACCTTAAACTGTGAGGCGACCATAAAGGTGAAGGTGGCCGGGATTGAAGAGCATACTGCAGCAGAGGGCAATGGCCCGGTGAATGCTTTAGACAATGCTCTAAGAAAGGCGCTGGAGGAGTTCTATCCCTCTCTGAAGGAGGTCCGGCTTACAGACTATAAGGTGAGGGTCTTGGATGTTAAGGCCGGGACCGCTGCTCCGGTGAGGGTGCTCGTAGAATCAGGGGATCCGAAGGAAAGCTGGGGGACGGTGGGCGTATCCACCAATATCATCGAGGCCTCCTGGCAGGCCCTGGTTGATAGCCTGGAATATAAACTCCTCAAGAAGCGAAAGGCAAGATAAGGTGGATAAAGCCTAAGATCGCTCTCAGCTCTTTTGAGGAGACCTAAAGCGGACAGGGTGATGAGGCATGCCGGAGACACTACTTTTAATCTTAAGGACCATCCTGCCCATCTTTACCATCGTAGGGGTAGGCTTTCTATTCTCCCGGATTACCAGACTGAAACTCGATCCTTTAATCGATATCATCATCTACATCACCACCCCCTGCCTGGTCTTTACCTCCATAATAAATAAGGAGTTTGTAGTAAGAGAGTTTTGGGACATTACTTTCGGGGCTTTTTTTGTCATGTTGTGGGGTGGGCTTCTTATCTTCCTCTTTTCTAAGATAAGGGGATTTGATCCCCGACCCTTCTACCTCCCTATCATGTTCCCCAACACTGGGAATATGGGTCTCTCCGTCTCTCTCTTTGCCTTTGGAACAGGGGGCCTCTCTAAAGGAGTAATCTACCATATTGCTTCCTGCCTCCTCTTTTATTCCCTAGGAGTCTATCTCTTAAGTAAGGAATGGGGAGTAAAGACTACTCTCAAAATACCAGTAATCTATGTAGCAATAATCAGTATTTTCTTAAGTATCTACCGTCAACCTTTACTCCAGTTCCTAAAGACGCATCCCCTCCTCTTCGAATTCTCAAGGATGGGGAAAAGGACCATTGAGATGGTCGCCCAACCCACCATCCCCTTAATGCTCTTAATGCTTGGCTATAGGCTCTCCCATACCAGGGTTACTTCCTTCCGACTTCCCTTTTTCTGTGCCTTAGCGAGAATAGTTATGGGCCTCTCCTTAGCCCTCATCTTTGTAAACCTCTTTAAGATAACTGGCCTGAATAGAGCCATCATCATCCTCGTCTCCTCTCTCTCCTCACCCATCGCCAGCCTCATGTTCGCCCAGAAGTTCAATGCCCGACCAGAATTAGCCGCCTCTACTATACTCATCAGTACTCTATCCATGATCATCACCATTCCTTTAGTATTGGCATTTTTATGTTAAGGGCAGCGATCTCTATCGTCTGCCAAATCTTGTTGTATTTTAATTAAAAAGAAGAATTTAAGAAACATTCACAGAATTAAAGAGGAAGAGATGATGGTCTCAACTAGGTATCAACCAAGGAAAGTTGAAGAGAAGTGGTATAGATACTGGATGGAAGGGGGCTACTTCCATGCTGAAGTGGATAGAAAGAGAAAGCCCTTTACCATAGTCATCCCTCCTCCCAATATCACCGGCTCCCTTCATATGGGCCATGCCCTGAATAATATTCTCCAGGATATCCTGGTGAGATATAAGAGGATGAGGGGCTATAATGCCTGCTGGATCCCGGGAACCGACCATGCCGGGATCGCCACTCAGAATGTTGTGGAGAAGGAGCTACTGAAAGAGGGAAAGAGTAGATTCGACCTGGGAAGGGAGAGATTTTTAAAGAAGGTCTGGGAGTGGAAAGAGGAGTATGGGAATAGAATTATCGAGCAATTGAAGCACTTGGGATGTTCCTGCGATTGGCAGAGGTTGAGATTCACTATGGATAGGGGATGTTCAGAAGCAGTGACCGAGGCCTTTGTTAGACTATATGAGAAGGGTCTGATCTATAGGGATGAATACATCATAAACTGGTGCCCCAGGTGCCAGACCGCTCTATCCGATATTGAGGTAGAACATGAGGATGAGAAGGGCTATTTGTACTATGTCAGATACCCCTTCAAGACAACGGAACAGTTAGAAAGTGAGAAAGGGAAACACCGCCCACCTGCTTTTATTACTGTGGCTACTACTCGACCAGAGACCATGCTTGGCGATACGGCGGTGGCGGTCAATCCCAGAGATAAGAGGTTTGAGGGACTAATAGGCAAGACTCTGATTCTACCCATCATGAATAGAGAAATACCTCTGATCGCTGATGACTATGTTGACCCAGAGTTTGGTACCGGGGCGGTGAAGATCACTCCTGCCCATGACCCCCATGACTTTGAGATAGGAAGGAAGCACTCTCTTCCTGAGGTAAGGGTGATAGATACTTCCGCAAGGATGACTAAGGAGGCCGGGAAGTATGAGGGATTGGATAGGTATGAATGTAGAAGGAGGCTTCTGGAAGATCTAGAAAAAGAGGGCTATCTGGAGAAGAAAGAGGATTATTCTGTTCCTGTGGGAAGGTGCTATAGATGCTCCACACCCATTGAGCCCCTCATCTCTCTTCAGTGGTTTCTGAGAGTTAAGGAATTGGCAGAACCAGCCATTGAGGTAGTAAAGGAAGGAAGGATAAGATATATCCCCAAGAGGTGGAAGAAGGTCTATCTGGATTGGATGGCAGGCCTGAGGGACTGGTGTCTCTCGAGGCAGATATGGTGGGGACACCGAATTCCTGTTTATTATTGTAAGAAATGCCAGGAAGAAACGGGCAGAAATCCCAAATCCCAAATCCCAAATCCCAAGTCAGAAGGGATTATTGTTGCAAGGAAGAAGCCTGATAAGTGTCCGAGGTGTGGGAATAAAGACCTGCTCCAGGATCCGGATGTTTTGGATACCTGGTTTTCTAGCGCCCTCTGGCCTTTCTCTACCCTGGGTTGGCCAAAGGAGACAAGGGATTTGGTATACTTCTATCCCACAAGCCTTTTGATTACTGGCCATGAGATCATTCACCTCTGGGTGGCGCGGATGATCAAGATGGGACTGGGATTAATGGGTAATATCCCATTTGAAGAGGTCTATATCCATGGCATTGTTCGGGATAGAAAAGGGAAGAAGATGTCTAAATCCTTAGGGAATGTCATCGACCCCTTAGATATTATTGCCCAGTATGGAACGGATGCCCTGCGTTTCACCTTGGCTTCTTCTTGCGCCCAGGGACAGGACTTACAGCTATTCGCTGAGAAGTTTACTTCATGTAGAAACTTCGCCAATAAGATCTGGAACGCCTCCCGCTTCGTTTTAATGAATTTGGAAGGCTTTCAACTAATCCCGAACTCTGAACTATTAACTCTGAACTTGGATCTGGCTGACCGCTGGATTCTTTCTAGATACCATAGAACGGTCAAAGAGGTAACGGATTCCATTGAGGAATATAGAATAAGTGAAGCCACCCAAACCCTATACCAATTTATCTGGCATGAGTTCTGCGACTGGTATCTAGAGATGATAAAGCCCAGATTCTACCAGGAAGTCAAAAGTAAGAAGGAAAAAGTAAAAAGTAAAGAAGCGGCTCAGTATACGATGTATCATGTCCTGGAAGGAACATTGAGACTCCTCCATCCCTTCATGCCTTTCATTACTGAAGAGATCTGGCAA
>DLMW01000029.1:3939-6318 GCA_002478245.1 bacterium UBP18_UBA7526 | reverse complement strand
TATTATGGTTAGCTCCTGGCCAGAGTTTGATAAGAAAAGAATAAATGCTAAAGTAGAGGAAGAGATGGCCCTTATTATAGGAGTTACTACCTCAATCAGGAATATTAGATCTGAGACGGGAATCGTGCCCCAGAAAAGAATAGAGGCCATTCTTAAGATAAAAAGGAAAGAAGAGCTAGAGACTTTAGAGAGGAACACCCCTTATATCAGAAACCTTGCTCGGTTATCTAAGATAGAGATGGGCCCCGATGTTGCCAAGCCCATTCCTTCTGCCAGTGCCTTAATCGTCGAGATAGAGGCCTGGGTCCCCCTTAAAGGATTGATCGATCTGGAGAAAGAGAAAGAGCGACTAAAAAGGCAGATGGACAAGATAGAAGAGGAATTGGAAGGGGCAAGAGAAAAGTTGAAGAGCAAAGATTTCTTAAGTAAAGCCCCGGAGAAGGTGATCGCCAAGGAAAGAGAGAAGGAAAGAGAGCTGAAGGAGAGATGGGAGAGGTTAAAGAAGAACTTAGAAAGCCTGCAACCGCCAAGGCGTAGGGGAACTAGGAAAATAGTAAATTAGTTGGATTTTAAATCCTCAGTAGAAATTTTTCATTGTTACTTACGACCAGCGGGAGTAGTCGATGAAGAGAGAAGTCTGGAAGACACATACGGGCATGATCCTGGCCATGATCGGGACCGAGGTAGGCTTGGGAAATATCTGGAGGTTTCCCTATCTCTGCGGTCTCCATGGGGGAAGCGCCTTCTTAATCCCTTATCTCATCCTCTTATTTGGAATAGGCATTTTCGCTATGATGGCCGAATGGGTGATTGGGAGGTATTCTCGGAAAGACCCCTTAGGTGCCTTTGAGAAGATTGGTTTCCCCAGGGGAAGGGAAGTAGGGGCCTGGGGGATCATCGGTCCCTTCTTCTTATATGCCTACTACATCGTCATTACTAGTTGGGTTCTATTCTTCATCATCGCCTCCTTCGCTGGCCTATACTTTGGGAAAGACACCCAGAAGTTCTTTTTGGACTTCTTATCCAGTCCTTACATCTTTTTATTCCATCTAGCCGCTGTTGCTATTACCAGTAGCGTCCTAGCCCTTGGGGTGCAGAAAGGGATTGAGAGGGCCTGTAAATTCATGATCCCCACCCTATTCATTCTCTTAATCATTGTCACCATAAGATCCCTCACCCTTCCTGGCGCTTCAATCGGTGTAGAATTCTACATGAGGCCCCGTCTGGGAGCTCTACTAAACCCGGCAGCCTGGATCGCTGCCCTGGGCCAGATATTCTTTAGCCTTTCCTTAGGGATGGGGGCCGTAATCATCTACGGCTCCTACCTCAAAGATGAATGGGAAATCCCGATTAATGCCATAGCCTGCGCTCTGGGGGATACCTCAGCCGCTATACTGGCGGGCTTTGCCATCTTTCCTGCGGCCTTTGCCCTGGGGCTGGGAGCTGCGGTCTCCGGTTCTCAGAGTATAGGACTAACCTTCTTTACTCTTCCTCTGGTCTTTGAGAGGATGCCTGCTGGCTTTCTATTCGGTGGACTATTCTTCCTCTTACTTGCCTTTGGTGCCCTCTCCAGTGCCATAAGCATCCAGGAGCCTTCTATTGCCTGGCTCGATGAGGAGGTGGGTTGGAAGAGGAAGAGAAGCGCCCTTTTCACCGGGGTTATCCTATGGCTCATGGGCCTTCCCTTTATTCTAAACGGATATGTTATGGGAGGATTGGGGGAGAAGCTAGCCCTGCTCTCTAAGATGGATATCATCATCGGCCAGTTAGCCCTTCCCTTATTTGGTTTCCTGGCTATCCTTGGTATGGGCTGGGTCATGAAGGAAAAGGGCTTCCAAGAGCTACATAAGAATGCCCGGCATAAGTTTGGCAAATGGATCAGACCCTGGATAAGGTTTGTAGTTCCTTCAGCAACTATCCTCATCTTTATTTTAAGCCTCATTACCGTTTTGGAAGAGAGGGGGGTAATTAGGGAGATTCTCCCACAAGTTCAAGTAAGAGAATTCATACCTTTAGGCATTGGACCAGCGACAGTAATTATGATTATTCTGGCCACTGGGCTCGTCTGGGGAGGATGCATCTTCTTGGCTACTCGGGCCATAATTACAGAGAAGAGAAAGAGGAGATATGTGCCTGACTATATTGAGTAACGCTCGATTCGGCTGGATGTTTGTCACGAGTCAAATTATTATCATCTATGTTATATTCGTCCTCATCCAGAAGAGGGTAGAATCCAGGAGAAAGAGATGATTAATAAATTGCACCTCAAAGAATGGGCCGGCCATTTCATTAAGCAACTGCACGTCGCTATTACCGATATGGGCATCTATCCTGCCCAACATCCCATGATCGCCCGCTCCCTCAAAGCTCCCTATCAGG
>DLMW01000029.1:1526-3694 GCA_002478245.1 bacterium UBP18_UBA7526 | reverse complement strand
AAGATCCAGAGTATCACCTTCCTAAAAGGTTTAAAAATAGAGGAGTTCCAGGCCGTTCTCCAGGTCCTGGCCACCAAACCAGATATCCTTGAGAAGGAAGGCGGAGCAGCAAAGGTATTACTCAAACCAGGCTTTGGCCATTTAAGGATAAACGAAGTGCGCTATGAGAAGGTGGCTAAGGGAGAGAGGGTCTATAGGATCGAAGAAGGGGCGGACTTGATAATCCAGTATCTTTTAGGGAGGACCCCTGGGATGGGTGAATTTAAGGATACCTTTGTCCAGGAGGTAAAGAGGGATCCAAAGCTTGTTGGTAAACTAATTACTGATTTGGCCAATGCTGTTGACCGAACTATGGAGGTGAGAGCAGAGGCCGTCTTGAGAAGCATCCAGAGGGTGGGGGATGATCTCCTGGATGGCTCGGTAGAGGCCTGGCAAGAGCTTAAGAGAGGATGGGCAGAGGTAATCCTATCATTAGAACCGGAACTACGGGCCGTGGTCTTAAGGGGAAAGGAGAAGCTTAGGGTCGATGGGACAGACGATCTCTTAAGGGATATCATAGACGAGTTCTCTGATCAGGCCATCCTGGATCTCATATTGAGCGAATATCACCGAGAAGAACCATTGATAAACCTGAGGTCTTTGGCAAAGAGGCTCTTCTCCTATCCCGAGCGAAAGGAGAGGCTGGGGTCTCTTTTGAAGAAGAGACTGTTAGGGGCCGGCATGTCAGGAGAGGATTACTCCTACTTAATAGGCGAAGAGATGTGGTCCAACCTCCCCAGCGAGGAGAGGGCCAAGAGACTGCTTGAGAAAGAGCCCAGGGACCTTTTGGATGAAGCCCTGTTAAGGACCACGGAATCGGTGCTTAGAGGATTAATCACCTCTGGGAAGGATGATCTCCTCAGTCCTCTTCTGAAGAGTTTCTTAAAGAATTTAGAAGATCCCGCCTCCATTATCCGCCAGCAGGCAGCGGAGGAATGCTTAAAGTTTATGGAGATCCTTCTTTCGGGTAAGAAGTTTCAAGCAGTGGAGGAAGGCACAGAATTACTCATCCAGAACCTGGAAAGAGAGAAAGTCCTGGCAGTCTATTCTGCCCTGGCAACTGACTTAGAGAAGATAGCAAGAAAATTCATCTCTTTCGAGAAACATTCTCCGGCCATCGAAATAGTAAAGAAATTTACCCAGCATGCCTCACCAGCCAGTAAAAAGTCCCTAGAAGAACAGGAGCGCGCCTGGGAGGCAAAGAAAGGGATCGCAGATCCTTCTACCATAGAGGCTCTCCTCACGAGCCTGAAAGCCGAGGCCCCAAACCTGGAAGAGATATCCTCCCTTCTCATCGCCCTAGAGGAGAGGGCAGTTACCCCTCTTATTGAGCTCTTACAAGAGGAACGGGATTTAGAGATACGCAGAAGACTCATCCCCATCCTTAAAGGAATGGGAGAGAAGGCCTTAGAGCCTCTGAAGCTCGTCCTAACTGATAAGAGATGGTATGTGCTGAAGGACGCACTTGAGATTCTGGGAGATATCGGGGATGAGTCTACTGCCTCCTCCCTCATCCTTCCCCTAAATCATGACTACTTCAAGGTGCGGGTGGAGACCGTCCTTGCCCTGGAGAAGCTGGGAGGCCAGAGAGCGCTGGAGCTATTGACCGTTGCCCTCAAGGATAGGGATAATCTGGTACGGGAGGTAGCGGTTACTTCCTTAGGGAATATGGGGGCAACAGGGGTCCTTCCCCTCCTACTTAAGATAATCCACAGAAGGAGATTCTCAAAGAAAAATATTGCCTTCCAGAAGAAGGTCATCGAGGCCCTGGCCAAGATAGATCCCAAAGGGACAAAACCGGAGATCATCGAACTCCTTAAGAAGAGGCCCCGACTGGGTAGAAAGGGGTATGATGAGATCCGGATATGCGCTGCCCTTACCTTGGGAAGGATGGGGGCCCAGGAGGCATTGCCTGAATTAGAGGAAGCCACAAAGGACAAGAGCGAGAGACTGCGCCAGGCAGCCAAAGAAGCGATCAGAGCGCTTAGAGAACCTGACCAATTTCTTTTTTTGCGATAAATCAGAATTTCAATGGAACCGCCCTCCCCAACCTATAGAACAGATGAAAGGCCCCGAGAACTCAGGGCCTTTTGTTCTTATTGGCAAAATTTTTTTAAACATTTTCATTT
>DLMW01000029.1:0-1410 GCA_002478245.1 bacterium UBP18_UBA7526 | reverse complement strand
TCACATCTGTTTGAATCTGCGTTTTGCTGAAGAAAGTGAGGCTTGTGGTGCCCAGGTTTAGGTTAGTCTCTGATTATAAACCAAAGGGGGACCAGCCCCAGGCGATTAGGGCCCTGAACAAAGGTCTAGATAGAGGGATGAAACATCAGACCTTGCTTGGGGTTACTGGTTCGGGAAAGACCTTCGCCATGGCCAATGCCATCGCCCATATTCAGAAACCCACCCTCATCATCTCCCACAATAAGACCTTGGCGGCCCAGCTCTACTCTGAATTCAGAGGCTTCTTTCCCGAGAATGCCGTGGAGTATTTCGTCTCTTATTACGATTACTATCAGCCAGAGGCCTATATCCCCCAGACCGATACCTATATTGAGAAGGATAGTTCCATAAATGATGAGATCGATAGATTGAGGCTGAAGGCCACCAGTTCCCTCATGTCCCGGGATGATGTGGTCATCGTAGCCAGCGTCTCCTGCATCTATGGATTGGGCTCTCCTGATGAGTACCGGGAGTTATTGGTCTTTTTGGAGAAAGGGGAAGAGATTTCAAGGGAAGAGATATTGAAGAGGCTGGTGAGCATCCAGTATGAGCGCAACGACATCGACTTTGCCCGGGGAAGGTTCCGGGTAAGAGGGGATACCATAGAGATATTCCCGGCTTATGAAGAGAGCGCCTATAGGATAGAACTATTCGGGGAGGAGGTAGAAAAGATCACCCAGATAGACCCTTTAACGGGCAAGAAGATCGCTAGTTGCAAGAAGGCCATCATCTATCCGGCAAAACACTTCGTCACCACCTCTTCCCGCCTGGAGAGGGCCATGAGATCCATTGAAGAGGAACTAGAGGAAAGATTGGAAGAGTTACGCTCTCAGAATAAATTACTCGAGGCCCAGAGACTGGGGACCAGGACGAGGTATGACCTGGAGATGATGAGGGAGATCGGCTACTGCCCAGGGATAGAGAACTATTCAAGACATCTCTCCGGTCGCCGGCCAGGGGAGAGACCCTGGTGTCTATTGGACTACTTTCCTAGCCAGGACTTCCTCCTCATTATTGATGAGTCCCACCAGACCATACCCCAACTGAATGGGATGTATAATGGAGATATCTCAAGGAAGAAGACCCTGGTAGAGCATGGCTTCCGCCTCCCTTCTGCTCTGGACAATAGACCCCTAAAATTCAAAGAGTTTGAGAGACTGATGCCCCAGACCATCTATGTCTCTGCCACTCCCGGACCATATGAGATAGAGAAGAGCGAAAAGATCATAGAGCAGATCATAAGGCCTACCGGACTAATCGATCCCAAGATCTCAGTAAGGCCCACAGAGAATCAGATTGAAGATCTCATTGAGAGGATAAAGGAGAGGGTGAGGAATGAGGAGAGGGTCCTGGTAACTACCTTAACCAAGA
>DLMW01000044.1:6531-10519 GCA_002478245.1 bacterium UBP18_UBA7526 | reverse complement strand
GCCTTTGCCGACCGCCAGAGGGGCGATAGCCCCTATGGAAGTAACCCCGAAGGGGTTATCTTGTTCAAGAACATAGAACTTTAAGAAGACATCCATTGAGTCTTCTAACAGGGTTTACCATTTCAGCCGAAGGCTGATCCGCCTCTGGCGGAAACCATAAACCAATTTTAGGAAAGGAGGTCTAAAGGGATGAAGGGATTGGCCATTTTCTTAGGAGTGGTAGCAGGCGTTAGTTTCATCCTGGGCCTGGTCTACAAGGCCTTTGCTTTAGCGGGCAATGTCCTCCCCCCAGCCGGTCTGGGACCACTTAGCTTCCTGAGGCTTACTAATACCTGTCTGCTATTTGCCATCGGCTTAGGAGTGCTCCAGCTACTTAAGGCGAAGGAAAAATAAAACAATGAAGGATATCTCTGACCTCTTCGGCCCAACCCATTCCAACCTCATCCGGGACATCCTGGATAGAGGAGGAGTGGTTCTGGGAATGAAGGTGGAGAACTTTGCTGGAGTTCTATTGGAGAATGAGGCACTCGCCTTAGGAATAGAGAAAAGATTGGAAGAGGCAACTGGGATTAAGGGCTACATCTCCACAGACGAACTCCCAAGGTATGGGATCTCGGCTGAGGAGAAGGAGGCCATTGAGAAGGCCTTCGGGGTAAAAGAGCACGATGTCGTCATCCTTGTTGCCGAGGAGAAGAAGAAGGCGAAAGAAGCCCTTTTGATCATTAAAGAGGAAATCGCCAAACACAAGGAACAGGGGTGAGGAAGGGGGAACCCCTACGAAAGAGGGAGGTGAAAGATATGCCCGAGGAACCAGAAGAGAAGCTCCCGGTTAGTGAGACCCTAAAGGTACTGAACTACCGGACATTGGAGAAGAACCCCAAGTGGTGGAGTGCGGTGGCCCTAATCGATTCCTGGGGAAGGAAACAGATCTGTTTCTACCTCTGGCAGAAGAAGGGGGAGAAGTGGGCCAGGCAGCAGAAGTTCACCATCCAGGATGCCCAGACCTGGGAGAATGTCTCTTCCTGTGTAGAGGAATTCCTACCAGAATTAGAAGCAGAGAAGTGAAATCAGAGATCTTAAAGGTTGCCCATCGGGGAGCGAGCGGAGAAGCACCAGAGAATACCATAGCTTCTTTCAAAAGAGCCATTGCCCAGGGGGTAGATGTCATTGAGACCGATGCCCAGCTCTCTAAGGATAGGGAAGTGGTCCTTTTTCATGATGAGACGGTAGAGCGTACCACAGATGGCCGGGGAAGAGTCTGGGAATTGACCCTGAAAGAACTCAAGAGTCTGGATGCTGGATCCTGGTTTGGAAAGGAGTTCTCTGGCGAGAGGATCCCCACTCTCTCTGAAGCGATCGAAGCCATAAAAGGAAAAGCGAAGTTAAACATCGAGCTCAAGGGAAAGGACCCACTACTCGTGCCCCAAGTGATAGGCACCTTGAGGGAAAAGGAGTTCATGGAGGAAGCCATCCTTTCCTCCTTTAACTATTCCTTCATCGAAGAGGCAAAGAGGCTTGAGCCGCGCATTATTACTGGGCTTTTATTCGCTACTCTAGGCGAAGAAAGGGAGGGATCTTCATACTGGAAGTATTTAGACTTGATCCTGCCCAGATACGATCTGGTTAATAAAGATCTGATTGAGAGAGCCCACAGTTTGGGCTTGGAGGTTATTGCCTGGACAGTAGACGAGCCAGAAGAGATAAGAAGGCTCGCTAGTCTGGGAGTGGATGGGATAGCCTCCAACTATCCAGCATTACTCAGTAAAACAACGCAAAAACGCAAATCATCGCGAAGACGCGAATAAATTCGCCTCGGGAGGTAACATGGGAAGAGAGAAGATAAGAAGGGAAGGGGATGAACTGGAAGAGGACCTGGTACTATTGGAAAAGGAATTAAAGAGGGGCTATAGGAAGAGTAGAAAGAAGAGAAAGAAGAAGTGGCCCAAAGGATGGTAGGATGTTTTACTTCATTACCAATCACTTAAACTCCATTTATATCGTTATCACCATACTCATCTTCCTTCAAGGTTTAGGCGCTTTAATCTTTCCGGCCAGGATTAAAAAAACATTCGAAAGACGGTTTACTCTTCTTAACCTTCGCATCTACGGAGGATTAATTGTTCTGTTGGGTCTACTTCTCCTCTGGTTCTACCTCTCTACTCTGAGACCTCTCTTTATTGCGGTAAGATGAATAAAAAAGTAGAAGAGGAGTCTGAGCGAGGGGGAAAAGATGGAGTATAAAGTGGGCAAAACAACTATCAGATTATATCAGGGAGATATTACGGAATTGGATACCGAGGCCATCGTCAATGCGGCAAATGTCTCACTCATCATGGGAGGAGGGGTGGCGGGAGCCATAAGGAGGAAGGCAGGACCCAGTGTTCAAGAGGAGTGCAATAGGATCGGTGGAACAAAAGTTGGGGAAGCAGTAGTCACTGGTGCGGGAAACCTGAAGGCAAAGTATGTCATTCACGCCGTGGGGCCGAGAATGGGTGAGGGGGACGAGGATGAGAAATTGAAGAATGCTACCCAAAATGCCCTGAAGAGGACCCAGGAGAAGAGAATGAGATCTATTGCCCTTCCCGCAATATCAACCGGAATCTTCGGCTTTCCCTTAGATCGGGCAGCCAAGATCATGGTCAAGACAGTAAAGGATTTTTTGGCAAAGCCTTCTTCTTTGAAATTAGTTGTCTTTGCTCTATTCGATGAAAAGGCCTACCATACCTTCGCTGGCGAATTGAAGGGACAACTTGGGAAGGAGACGAGAAGATGGCAAAGGGAGTAAAGATCTTTAAGGTGGGCAGCGATGTTCCGGCACCGAGGAAGGATCCCCAGACCGGGGAATGGAGGAACGTGGAGATGGAGTATATCCAGGTGATAAACTACGGCCCCCTGGCCGAGGATCTCACCAGTTGGACGATAAGGGACGATTCTGGAGTAAGGTTTACCTTCCCCCAGCATCAGATTAGGGTGGGTTACATTGTCAAGATAAGGACCGGGAAGAGGAGCGTTACTCAGGATAACTTCTATATGGACTATGACTATCCCCTCTGGCAGCATCCCGGGAATATGGCCTATCTCTATGATGCCCAAGGGAATAAAGTTGACGAGAAGATAGTATCCGATGACGGTGATTCTTAAATGATTATGGTAATAAATCTCCTAAAAATCACGGTAATTCTTGTCTATCCCTTAGGGATTTTATGAGAAGTTTTAAAGAGATAATTAAAGAAGCCAAGAGAAGAGGCCCTTTTAGACTCGCCCTCGCTGCCAGCCAGGATGAGGAAGCAAAAGAGGCGGTAAGAAGGGCGGAGAAGAAAGGAATCGCCAAAGGAATCTTTATTAGAGAAAAGGGAGAAGAGGCTTCTTCTAAGGCAGTGGAATTAGTAAGGGATGGTGAAGCAGACCTTATCATGAAGGGATCTCTCACCACTGCCCAGTTTATGCACCCCATTCTGGATAAGGAAAAGGGCCTGACTATGGGAAGGTTGCTCTCCCATGTGGCCGTATTCGAGGCTTTTGACAGATTAATCCTGGCCTCAGATGTGGCCATTAATATCTCTCCCTACATAGAGGAGAAGAAGGAGATTATCCAAAACGCAGTTGAACTTGCCCATCTATTAGAGATTCCAGAACCAAAGGTTGCCCTCCTCGCTCCATTAGAAAAAATAAATCCTAAGATACCAATTACTCAAGAAGCAGATTCCTTAAAAAGGAGGGATTGGAAAGGGGCGATAGTGGATGGCCCCCTGGCCCTGGATAATGCTGTCTCTATTTTGGCTGCAAGGAAGAAGGGGATAAAGGGTCCCGTGGCAGGCAGGGCAGATATATTAATTCTTCCTGATATCACTTCTGGCAACATCTTCTATAAATCCTTAATCTACTTTGCCAGGATGAAGATGGCCGGGATAGTGATGGGAGCGAAGGCGCCCATTATCTTGACCTCCCGGGCAGATAGTGAAGAAACCAAATTCCTATCCATTGCTTT
>DLMW01000044.1:714-6381 GCA_002478245.1 bacterium UBP18_UBA7526 | reverse complement strand
GGTTTAAGAGAAGGTGTGAGATGAAGAAGAGGTTTTTAATCCTGACTTTGAATCCCGGTTCGACAACTACCAAGTTTGCCCTATTCAAGAACGAGAGACCCGTCTTCACAGAGAATATTCACCATAGCCCGAGAAAGTTGAAGAAGTTTAAAGGGATATTGGAACAATACCAGTTTCGCAGAGAGGCCATTCTAAAAGCCCTAAAAAAGAGAAGAATCGATCTTTCTAATCTCGATGCCATCGTTGGGCGGGGTGGATTGTTGAAACCCGTCCCCAGTGGAACATACCATATTACTAAGAAAATGCTCAAGGACCTCCATATCAGGATGAAGGGAGGGCACTCTTCCAATCTGGGTGGCGTGCTGGCCTATGATATAGGAGAGGAGTTGGGCATTCCCTCCTTTATTGTCGATCCCGTTGTCTTAGATGAGTTCGAACCCTTAGCCAGAATATCCGGCCTCCCAGAATTAGAGAGGAAGTCCATCTTCCATGCCTTGAATCAGAAGGCGGTAGCCAGAAAAGTAGCCCGGAGATTCTTCAAGAAGGATTATAGAGAACTAAACTTCATCGTTGTCCATCTGGGAGGGGGGATATCCATTGGAGCCCATAGGAGAGGAAGGGTGATCGATGTCAATAATGCCCTAGATGGCGAGGGACCCTTTGCTCCCAAGAGGGCGGGAACCCTCCCGGCGGGAGACCTGGTGAGACTCTGCTATAGCAGGAAGTATACCTTGGATGAGATATTAGAGAAGATTATTGATAAAGGAGGATTGACCGCCCATCTGGGGACGAGCGATGTCCGAGAGATAGAGAGAAGGATTGATAGGGGAGAGGAGAAGGCGAAACTTATCTTTCAGGCCATGGCCTACCAAATAGCAAAGGAGATTGCTAGTATGGCCTCTGTCTTGAAGGGAAGGATCGATGCCCTTATCCTAACTGGTGGTTTGGCCCAGTCCAAACTACTGATAAGGTGGATCAAGGAGAGGATTAGGTTTCTGGGCCGGATCATCCTCTATCCTGGGGAGGAGGAACTGGAGGCCATGGCCCGGGGGGCATTAAAGGTATTAGAAGGAAAAGAGAAAGCCAGGAAGTATTGATAAAAAGGCTACGTTAATCGGTTGCGGTTACGCTACTCGGCCCGTAGATATAGATTTCGTTGCTCTTCTATATATGAATTCCGCATAAGGTTGAAGATATCTGTGGAATGAATTATCAACGGGGCTCGTATCGTCTTACGTAGTACGGCTACGTCTTGTTACGAACGAGGATAGCCGACAGCCGAAACGGGCCTCATAACCTTTGAACGATAAACGTTAGACGTCTGGAGGAAAGATGGCAAAGGAACTTGTGAGATGGGGTGTGGCCCCGAAGGAATTGATTGAGAAAGACTTTAAATACTTAAGCAAGTTCGAGCGCCTGGCAACGACGGAAGAGATAGAGAACCTATTATTCGTTCAGTCTCTGGAAGGAAGGGCCCATAATGGGGTGGGGACCTTTAGGAAGCGCCACTGGGTGAATACTACCATAGACGATGTGGTCAAGGCCCTAGGCCTTAATCCGGGACTGATAAAGAAGAAGCGCCAAGCATTGATCGATGATATTGTAGAGTTCATCCAGGATATAATAAGGGGTGAGAAGAGGGATAAATTAATAAATAAGAAGAAAGAGCCCTTCTTGGGCATCCCCTTCTTGGGAACCTTTACCATCGATCCCCATGAAGTCTTGAGGGGATTATATATCGGGGGCTTAAGGGATAATAGCGATATCCGGAAAGAGGTGGAAGAGAAGTATGGGATCACTATTGGAGGAGGGAAGTGCTATCTTGTCGATACCTGGAAAATGCAGAGGATGGGATTGGATGGTGAAATATTGGCCCATATGGCTCATGAGGATAAGATAGAAGATTATCGGAGAGAAGGTCTAATTGTTACTCCCAAAGAAGGGGAGGAAATAGATGAGGAAGTGGTGAAGTATATGTATATCCGGGATCGTCTGGGACCAGGCCATTGCGATGATTCAGCGATCATCAGCGCTGGCCTGCTCTTTAACCTCGATCTGGCCCTGGGGGTCTTCCTATCAGATGCCATAGATACCTTGGAGAAGTATACCCCTTTCTATAGAGATCAGGATGATGAACTCGCTTTCTATATCAGGGATAACTATCCCCAATTAGGGGTGAGTATGGAGGATGTCTATGACATCACCTATTTAGCAACCATTGTTGAGGAAAAAGGAGAGATCATTCCCGATTCCTCCTTAAGATACCTCTTAAGCATAAATCACAGAAGCCAGGTCTCTGCCTTAGAGAACCATCTGAACTTCATCCAGGGTCGGGCAGTAGTCCCCATGGAACTGGGCCATGGCCGAGTAGACTCGCGAAAGTTCTATGGCTATATCAAACAGCGAGTCTTTGAATATAAGGCCAAGGCCGTTCCCTTAGTTATCGCGGGGTTGGAGAGACCCATTGAGGAGATTATGGATAGGAGGCTCACCTTTGTTGAGCCTGGGACACCATTAAAGAAGGCCATTGAGATCATGCTCTTAGCCAAGGCAGAGCTCTTAGTGGTTGCAGATAAGGATAAGAGAATCCTGGGGATTGTCGATGCCAAGGATCTCCTTCCCCAAATAGTAACTCCAAGGATAAGTAAAGAGTAGAAAGTATATGATCAAAGCCAGGGCCTTTATCTTTGAGGCAACGGTGTTCGAAAATGACCCCTAAGATACTTCTTATCTATTTTCTTCTCGGTGGAACAGTGGTCACCTTAGTGACCTATCTGGGAAGTCAGGGGAAAGGCCTTTGGGCGGCCTTCATCGCTGCCTTTCCTGCCATGACTCTTTTAACCTTTATCCTCATCCATTCTCAAGCTGGGGTGAATGCCACAATCTCTTATGCTAAGGGATTACTCATCATTACCCCTGCCTGGCTCCTTTACGTAGCCTGCGTCCTGCTCCTTCTGCCCAGGTGGGGGATGGTCAGGGCCTTAGGTTCAGGAGTTCTCATCTACCTCCTGGCCTCTGGGCTCTTCAGTTGGGTATTAAAGAGATGGCGCTGATCAAAGCCAAGGCCTTCATCTTTGATATCGACCAGACGCTTCTCAATACCCTGAAACGCTTCTATGTTGTCTTCAACAGGAACTTAGAGAAAATTGGATTAAGACCCTTGGAGTATAAGGATTTTGTCAAGAAATACTCTCAGGATATCCTTGATGATGTGGTCGCACCACCAGGGAGTAGAGGAAGGGAGGCGAGACTCCACCGTTTCTGGCTCTCCTTCTTAAAGGAGTTCCGCTCCTTCCGTACTTCAGAGGACCATCTCATTCCCGGGGTGAAGAGGGTATTAGAGAAAATCTATCGGCAAGGGATACCTATCGCGGTCAACACCAACTGCATCGCCCCTGTCTCCCAGGTAAGGGAGGAACTGGAAGAGTTTGGAATTGGAGAATATATCTCGGTAATTTCCACAGGAAGTGAGGCAAGGGATGAGTTAGCGGATGGCCACCATTTCTCTAAGAAAACAATCGTTAAGAAGGCGATTGCTAAACTTAAGATTCCGGCAAAGGATTGTGTGGTTGTCGGCGATTATTTTAACGATATAAAGGCGGGCAAGGCCTTAGGGACAAAGACTATTGCGGTTCTCACTGGTTTGACGGGGAGAGAATATGCTCTGAGATTAAAGCCAGATACCGTCATCGATTCCCTGGCCCATCTCTTCGATGTAATTGAAATTAAAAAGTGGAGAGGGTAAAAAAATACTCCTGGCTCACTAGGGAAGCCGGGATTTTCTGTCAAACATCCTTCAGGAGAAGTAACTACCGAACTTAAATTAAGGCCCCCGTAAGGGAAAGTCTTGACTAAAGAAACCTTAGATGATACTGCTGAATACCTCCTTCTATTTGCGGTCTTTCTTCTGGTCTTCAACCTTGCCTGTTTTACCTTAAGAAACGATGACTTCTTCCATTATCTAAGAGCTGGTCAATATATCCTAGAGACCAAGGCCATTCCCAAGGAGGATATCTTCTCCCATACCGCTTCCGGTCATCCCTGGATAGATCACGGCTGGCTATCCGGGGTCATATTCTGTTCTTTATATCATTTGGGAGGATTTCCATCATTAATCTTCTTTAAAGCCCTCATCGCCACCCTCGCTTTCCTAATTCTATTCCAGATAATGCGTCATAAGAAGGTCAATCTCCATCTTGCCTTAGGAGTCATTCTCCTGGCTGCCTTTGTTGTCTATCCCAGACTTCGCCTCCGTCCCCTCATCTTCTCCTTTCTCCTCCTCTCCCTGTTCTATTATCTCCTCCATTCCTTCCAGTATAGAAGGAGGAATCTCCTATTTTTATTACCCCTTCTCATGATCCCCTGGGCCAACCTCCATGCTGGATTTATGGCAGGTTTCATCATTCTCTTTGTCTATTCTTCTGCAGAATCCATAAAACTTGGGGTTAAGAAGTATTTTAATTGGGATTGGGGATCAACCTTAAACGGTAAAGAAATACGCCTTCTACTCATCGTTACCCTCTTAGTCATTCTTGCCTCTTTAGTCAATGCCTATGGCTATCAGGCCCTTTCCTACTCCTTTCAACTCACTAGTAAAAAGATATTCATGGAGCGGGTAAGCGAGTGGAGGCCCATAGACTTCTCAAAGATCTTCTATCCCTACTGGATTATGTTTGGTCTGACAATCCTTGCCTTAGGATTATCCCGCAAGAGGATTGATTTTACGGATTTAGCCCTTTTTCTAGGGGCCACCCTTCTCTCCTTATCTTCAAGAAGACACATAGAGTTATTCGTCATCTTTGTCTCCCCCATCTTAGCAAAACACCTAAATGTCATTTTCCCAAAAAGGACCGTTTCCATCCCCAAAACGCGGCTCTTCCCCATTGCCCTGGTAATTTTCGTCTTGATTATCGCCTGGACCGCTATCCACCTGCCATCTCAATTAAGAATAAAGGAGAGGATGTTTCCCGAGAAGGCAGTTAATTTCATAAAAGAGAATAGTCTATCTGGGAACCTCTTTAATCCTTCGGGCTGGGGGGGATACCTCATCTGGAGATGTTATCCAGAGTGTAAAGTCTTCATCGATGGCCGCTGTCTGGTCTATGGAGAGAAGATCTATGAGGAGTATGGGACTATCTTCCGGGGTGAACCTGCCTGGGAAGATTTGTTAGATAGGTATAGAGTGAATCTTGCTTTAGTTGATTATAGCGGGAAGCATTCCCGGCCGAACCTAAGGGATAGACTATGGGAAGATAGAGATTGGCAACTCATCTATTGGGATGATGAAAGTATGCTCTATATCAGAAATCTTCCTCAATATCAAGCACTCATCGCTAGATTTGGATATTCGGCCCTCAATCCAGATGGAGAAAGAATAGATGTTGAGAGAAGCGAAGAAGTGTTGAGGGAGTTAAAGAGAAAGCTGAAAGAGAATCCTTCATCCTCTCTTGCCCACCATCTTTTGGGGATGATCTATGGTGAAAAGGGAGAGTTAGATTTAGCCATTAGGGAATTTAGGGAGGCCTTGAGATTAAATCCAGATGAGGCAACTATCCATAGCAATTTAGCTGTTGCTTATTTTAAAAAGGGACTATTTAATGAAGCAATTCAAGAATTCAAGAAGGCCTTGTATCTTGATCCATATTCTGCTTTAGATCACTTCAATCT
>DLMW01000044.1:282-530 GCA_002478245.1 bacterium UBP18_UBA7526 | reverse complement strand
TCCATATTCTGCTTTAGATCATTTTAATCTGGCTCAAGCCTATCTCAAAGCCAATATGCCCAAAAGGGCCAAAGTGGAATTCAAGAAAGCCCTGAGGATTAAGTCCAAGATATGGAGGCTTAAAGAGGAAAGGTGAAAAAATGAAGAGGATATTTTTTACTCTATTCCTGGTGGTCACTCTGGGAATAGCCCTTAGTGAATGGGGAGAAGGCCAAGACAGATTTCGTGAGGCCAGGGAAACGATGGTC
>DLMW01000044.1:0-201 GCA_002478245.1 bacterium UBP18_UBA7526 | reverse complement strand
GAATTCAAGAAAGCCCTGAGGATTAAGTCCAAGATATGGAGGCTTAAAGAGGAAAGGTGAAAAAATGAAGAGGATATTTTTTGCTCTATTCCTGGTGGTCACTCTGGGAATAGCCCTTAGTGAATGGGGAGAAGGCCAAGACAGATTTAGTGAGGCCAGGGAAACGATGGTCAGGACTCAGATCGAGGCCCGAGGGATAAA
>DLMW01000052.1 GCA_002478245.1 bacterium UBP18_UBA7526 | reverse complement strand
AGAATGCCGAGGCAGGACCCGCTAATCCTTAAGTTTCTTAAGTTCTTCTTCCTTTATCTTGAAACAGTGTTCTTGGGAAGGAAACTCTCCTCTTCCAACCTCTTCCTTGAATCTGGTAAAGGCTTCTTTTAGAATCCTTCTTAGATCGGCATACTGCTTGACAAACTTGGGAACGAACCTAGCGAATAATCCTAGGAGGTCATGGGTTACCAAGACCTGACCATCGCAGTAAGGACCGGCACCGATGCCAATGGTAGGGACTTTAACCCTTTCGGTAATTATCTTTGCCACCTCAGCCGGAACACACTCCAGGACAATAGAGAATGCTCCCGCTTCTTCTAAGGCCTGAGCATCCTCAATTAACCTCTTCACTTGGGGAGCGGTCTTCCCCTGAACCTTGAACCCCCCTAATTTATGGATCGATTGGGGAGTGAGGCCGATATGGCCCATAACCGGGATCTTGACATCCACGATAGCCTTCACAATCCCTGCCATCTCCTCTCCTCCTTCGGTCTTCACGCCCTCGGCCCCAGCCTCTTTTACCAATCTTCCCGCATTCTTGATCGCCTCCTCCTTACTCACCTCATAGGATAAGAAGGGCATGTCCGCTACCAGAAGACTATTCTTATTTCCCCTGGCCACGGCCTGAGTATATCTTACCATATCCTCCATAGTCACGGGTAGGGTATCCTCATATCCCAAGACGACCATGCCCAGGGAATCACCGACTAATAGAATATCGATCCCTACCTCATTCATGATTAAGGCCGTGGGATAGTCATAGCAGGTGAGCATCACGATCTTCTCACCCTTTTCTTTCATCTCTTTTAACTTAGTAATAGTCATCTTCTCCATCTTAAAGCCTCCCTGGCAAGCGCCGAGACGCTAAAGTTTAAGACAGAAGGCCATTTTCACGCTAAAGGCTCCAAAAAGCTTGGGGCCTGGAGCTTATTCTTCTTCCGTCTAAAGCCGGATCCAGGCGGCATAGCCAATACTATCACACTTTTATTTCAGTAGTCATCCTCCCAATTTTAATCCATAGGTTTCGCTGAGATACCTCTTCATCTCGCCCAGAAATTCCTGGGCATCGTTGATGGCCTGTTCCGCATCTTCCCTGGTAAAATCAGTAGTTTCCCATCCATTTTACCAGTCTTAATGAAATGAATACCAAACATGGTTTTTAATGCACTAGGCGAAGCTCCAGTTATTCCTCCAGCAAGAAGAAAGGCGCTTGCCCCATGAAAGGTGTTCCGAGCGCTACCTTTCTATTGAAATCGCTCTCTGTGTAGATCTTCAAGGAGATATCTACCCCTTCTCTTATCAGGTAGTCTAAGACGATGCCATAGAGATGGTCGATTATCTCTCTTTTTTTTCTTCAATACCAACAGGATATCATAATCAGATCCCGGGCCAGCCATTCCTTTAGCCCGGGAACCAAAGGCCATTACTTTGCATACCTGGTCTTCTGATTCCCGGATGAGCCGTTTGAGAAAACTGGACAATAATCTATCCTTCTGCAGATTTTTAAGCCTCTCTTCTTTATTCATCGTCACCCTTATGATAGGTCCAGAGAAAGGTTTACCCCTATTAAGAATCCTAGCATATTTTGAAAAAATTACAAGCTCTCTGCGAGCTGATCATGGCTTCGCACTCTACGCAAAATGGCAGGCAAGGAGATGGTCTTTGCTGATTTCTTCTAGGTTCGGTTCCCTTTCTTTACATTCTGGCAATGCTTCCAGACATCTGGTATGAAAGCGACAGCCTTTGGGGGGTTGCGTTGGATCGGGAATCTCTCCCTTTAGGATGACCCTTTCTCTTCTCTCTATGGTAGGGATGGCGGAGAGGAGGGCCCTGGTATAGGGATGAAGGGGATTACGATAGAGCTCTTCTGTCCCGGCCCATTCCACAATCTTTCCCAAGTACATGATAGCTACTCTATGGCTGATATACCTTACTACTGCTAAATCGTGGGCAATGAAGATGAAGGAGAGAGAAAATCTTTCTTGTAAACTTTTAAGCAGATTCAGGATCTGAGCCTGGATGGAGACATCCAGAGCACTGATGGGCTCATCACAGACCATGAGTTCTGGCTCTACTGCTAAGGCCCTTGCAATCCCAATCCTCTGTCTCTGGCCACCACTGAACTGGTGGGGATAGCGCCAGAGGCACTCTTCTCCCAATCCCACAGTCCTCAATAGTTCGGCTATCCTCTCTCTTCTTCTATCTTTAGCCAGGTTATGGATGGAGAGTGCCTCCCCAATGATATCACCCACTCTCTGACGAGGATTGAGGGAGCCAAAGGGATCCTGGAATACAATCTGCATCATACCTCGAGCCTGAAACATCCCTTTCTTATCTAAATCGAAGATATTCTCTCCTTTAAAGTAGATGGCTCCGAAGGTTGGTTCAAGGAGCCTTAAGATTAATCTGGCTACGGTCGTCTTCCCACAGCCAGATTCTCCTACCAGGCTTAAGGTCTTTCCTCTCTCTAAAGAGAAGCTTATACCATCCACTGCCCTTATTCTAGCCACCTCTCTCTTAAATATTCCCCTCTCTACCGGGAAGTACTTCTTGAGATTCTCTACTCTTAGTAAGGGCTCCATCTTCCCCTCACTAACGCTCGGAGTAGGAAAGTGACGGTTGGGAATGGGTAGTGAGTAGCTGTTACTCTCTTGCTTTTCTACTGTTCACTGGCTAAATGGCATCTTACTTTATGGCCGGGGATGATCTCTCTCATCTCCGACTCTTTTTCGCTGCAGATCGATAATCTTATGGGGCATCTGGGATGGAATCTGCATCCTAGGGGCCACTCTATGGGCTTGGGAACCATGCCCTCAATAGTCGGCAGGCGCCTTTGGGCAGTCTCCATTCTGGGAATGGATTCCAATAGTCCTTTGGTATAAGGGTGAAGTGGTCTTTTGAGTATCTCCTGAGTCTCTCCATATTCTACTATCCTTCCCGCATACATGATGGCTACTCTATCCGAAACCTGAGAGATGATGCCTAAGTTATGAGTGATGAGAAGAATGCTCATCTTGAGTCTCTCTTGCAATTCTTTCAGTAGTTCCAGAATCTGGGCCTGGATGGTAACATCCAA
>DLMW01000080.1:9686-12594 GCA_002478245.1 bacterium UBP18_UBA7526 | reverse complement strand
GGATAGATAGTTATGTCAAGCATTTTTTAAAGGACTATCCCAAATTTGTCGCAAAATGGTTTTAATAATCGTGTTTGTTCTTTGAGATAAAGGGTGGTAGAGTTCTCTTTAAGAAGGAGGATTCTACCATGGAAAAGAACCTAAAAGTAAAGACCATTAAGTTTCGCATACCAAAAAGATGTATCTGTCCTTCCTGTGGAAGAAAACAGCCTTTCAAGAAGGAAAGGGAATACTACAAGACGGTAAAGGATATAGATGTTAATAATCCGACATTATTTAAGCTGCGTATGGTTTATGCCAAGTGTCTCAATCCCAACTGCAGGGTCCATAGTTTCCTCTTACCTACCCCTGGCTTTGAAAAGTATAAAAGGGTAACTAAGAGACTAAAAGAAGAGGCTATCGTAAGTCTCATTCAGGACAATTCCACCCTCTTAAGAACTAGCGAAAGGCTGGACCGTTCTTTGAATACCTCTGCCTCAAAATCTACCATAGATAGATGGAAGCATGAGGAGGCAGACAAATATAGTTCCCAAGAGATTATTGCTCGAATGGGTTTCTCTGGGATTCTATCTATCTCAGTAGGAAAGTGAAGTTTCTTTCTAGTTGGAAGTTTGAGTATATGACCACTTACCTAAAGTATCCTCAAGTCCCAAGATGCGGAAACTTAAGAATCCTGTATCAGAATCTTTAGGCAGATGGAAAAGGTACGCTATGGTCTTAAAGCAAAGGGTAGACAGGATCACCTAAAACTATACCAGATTAGTAAGTATCTAAAAGGGGAATTTGCTTAAAACACGAATTTTTCGTATAAACCCAGTAGTGACAAGAACTTAGGCTAAATTTTTGCGACAAAATTGGGAAAGCTCCTTTTTTAAACCGTGGATCTACACATAAAGAGGTTCACAAAGATGAAGAAGATTCGGGAGGCTTTTTACCTCTTAACTTCTCTAAAATCCCCTCCAATTGCTCGCTGGAATAATACTCTATCTCAATCCTTCCCTTCTCTTCACTCACAGGCTTGATCCTGACCTTAGTCCCTAAGGCCCGGTTCAGCTCCTCCTCAACTACTAAGATTTCCGGGGATTTGGAAATCTCCTTCTTTGGTGGGATTGCTACTTTTCCTTTTAGCTTATCGACCAAGTCCTCGGTCTCCCGCACAGATAGCCCGCTCCTTTTCACTTTCCGGGCGGCCTTTATCTGTAAAGGTGCTTTCTCAAGAGCGAGTAGAGCCAGTCCATGGCCCCGAGAGAGGTTTCCCTTAGAGATTTCTTTCTGGATCTCCTTAGGAAGTTTTAGAAGTCTTAAGGTATTGGCTACTGTTGCCTGATCCTTCCCTATCTCTCTCGCCAGATCCTCCTGCTTAATCTTAAACTCTTTGATTACCCGCTGGTAGGCATGGGCCTCTTCCATGGGATTGAGATCCTCCCTCTGAAGATTCTCAATGAGAGCCAGTTCAAGCATCTCGGTATCAGAGACCTCTTTGACAATCAGAGGGATCTTCTCCAAGCCCAGCCTCTTCGCGGCCCTGAGTCTTCTCTCTCCCGTGATTAGTTCATAGCCACCTTCTATAACCCTTGCTAAGACCGGCTGGATGACCCCCTTCTCCCTGATGGAGGAGACCAGTTCCTCCAACTTCTGGGGATTGAATTCCTCTCGAGGCTGGAACCTATTGGGCCTTATTGAGGACAATTTGGCCTCAATAATATTCTCCTCTTTAACCGGTCCCATCTCAGGGATGAGAGCCGCCAGTCCCCTTCCTAATGCCTTCTTTGCCATGATCAACCTCCCAATTATCTCTTTATCGTTAGCCAGTTTTCCAGTTAACCAGTGGGCAACCGGCAAAGAAATTATTCCTTTGACTTAAGCATAATCTCTCTGGCGAGTCTCTTATACGCCTTGGCACCAGCACAATGTCTATCGTATAAGAGTATCGGTTTCCCGAAACTCGGCGCCTCTGCTAACCGGACATTCCTCGGAATGACTGTTTTGTAGACTCTATCTCCGAAGTATTCCTGAACCTCTCTTGCCACCTGATGGGATAGGTTCGTCCGGGTATCGAACATGGTGAGTAATACCCCAGCTAACTTTAGAGAAGGGTTATAGTTCCTCTGAACTAAACCAATGGTATTCAACAGTTGACCTAAGCCCTCTAAGGGATAGTACTCACACTGCATGGGGATGATGACCTCATCAGAAGCAATTAAGGTATTTATGGTTAATAGTCCCAGGGAAGGGGGGCAATCGACAATAACGTAATCATACTTCTCCTTAATATTCCCTAATGCTTTTTTGAGCAATGTCTCTCGAGATTCGAGGTTAACCAACTCTATCTGGGCGCCAGAGAGCTGGATATTGGAAGGAATGAGATCCAAGTTCCTAATCTGGGTAGGTAGAAGGACCCTCTCTATCGGCCTATGGGCGATTAATACCTCATAGATGGAGTGCTCCACCCTATTCTTATCTATACCGACACCGCTCGTAGCATTCCCCTGAGGATCGATGTCTATCAAGAGCGTCTTTCGACGATGACTGGCCAGATAAGCGGCTGAATTAACAGCGGTAGTCGTATTATGGGAGATAAAGGCCCCTCTTCCACATACAAAATTATGGTCTGGAGAGATGGTCAAATCATAGACATAGCCTTTATACCTTATTCTCTCTATTTTCGCTATTTGATCCCAGAATATATCAGAATAGGATAAACTTTCCAAGAGCTCGATCTGGCTATTCTGGACTTTAGACTTCAATAAATCTACTATTCTTCGGGCCATGTTCCTGCTAGGATAACTTCGGTAATTTTCATAATCGGAGATAGTTCCTTGTCTTCCTAAATCCGATTGGAAGAGATTGGTATTCATTCTCAGTTTCTTAATAATTGCATTGACTGGTAAAAGATCGATATTGGTAT
>DLMW01000080.1:7820-9597 GCA_002478245.1 bacterium UBP18_UBA7526 | reverse complement strand
GAGATCGATATTGGTATTTAACCTTCCATTTCCCACTTTCTTTAAATTCTTCAGTTTCCGCTTATCTTTTAAAGGAATATTCTTGAGAACCTTCCTAATATTTTCCTTACCCGTTATCTTCAAGTAATAATATGGTCTTAATTTAGGAGAGGGAGAATTCGTTGCCTTTGCCAATTTTTTCCTAAGAGAAGAACGAATACCAAACCTTAAGAAGGCATAATGAAGTCCTATTATATTTGCTTCACTGGCGCTTATTATCTCTATGGTAGATCTCAGAGGACTAACATATGCCTCACAGTCCATATATCCAGCGAGATAACTGGCAAGAATATTGGGTGAAGAACCAAGGATGAGGTTAGGCATTTGCACCTTAGAAGATTTTCTTATTCCCTTAATAGGTATTTCGAATAGATCACATAGAGTCTTTATCAGTGTTCCGGCACTAGAAATAGTAACTCTCCACTGGCCAGGTATCTTCTCAATTCGAAAAGGGAACTTATAGTTTTCGCAGAAAGAGGTTACTCTTTCAATAATGGGAAAGGAGGAGTTCTGTAAGACTATCCTTGCTGGATCGATAACACCTTCCGCGGCCAAAATGGCTACAAATTCAGCTAATCTTTCATCCAAAGTAAAAATTGGTCTAATCTCTTTTGCTTTATGGCCATAGCGATTCACATAGAAGAATGACTCTACTGAATCCTCCGGGATTCTTAATTCCTCCCAGGCCCTAATCGAAAACCCATTCATAAGTAAATAATCAACTAGTTTCTCCTCATTCAGCAAGTAGTTAAATCCTCTTTGAGAGCTTCTCTTTCTCCTTACCACCCCACTATCTAAGAAGTTATTAAGAATTTTCCAGGTATTTACTCTTCCACCGAGTTTATAGAGCTCCGTTGCTTTAGTGACTCCTTCCCTTTTCAGCAAAAGAAGGACTTTGTATGCTTGCCCCGGGGTTTTCTCTAATATCTCATCCAGAGATTTAGCTATTGTATCCTTGTATTTTTTCTTTATTTTTACAAATATTCTCTCAGATAGGAACGGGAGAAGAGCCATATTCTTTTCTCCTCTTACCATTAAGTTCCGAGGGGTAGCAACAAAGTCGCCTCTATTTAAATCCTTTGCCTTGATCCAGTCCAATCCTCCATTCTTTAAGACCAAGAAGGGATGCTCAAGACTTACTTTCACTTCTCGACCAGTTCTGGTTCTAATACGGTATAATTCGTTAGTATAGCCCCGGTAAACCCAGTCGATAGGAGCCGAGACTATTTTTAACTCATTATTAAGGGAGAATACTTTATATTTGGTACTGGGTTTAATATAGACCTCACCCTTTTTCCAGATTACCGTTTTAGGATTTTCGAGTACGGAATTAAAGAAGTGGGCTATTTCCACCACCCCCCCGGGATTTAATATAATCGGGGTTTCCGGAGAGATACATTTACCTACCCCTCCCTTCTGATTAACCATGGCATAGACCTTTCCCATTTCATCACCTAAAGTCCATTCTAACATAAAAGTATTAAAAAGCAAGAAAAAAATTCCCGCCTTTTTGGCAGGAAGATTATTCCACGTGGAATAATTTAAAGAGTTTACAGTAACCAGTTTACAGTGAACAGTCATAGTTGGTTTACGGTTAACGGTGTACGGTAAACCCCGTTAGAAAATTCAATAGATATACTCCTTAAAGACATATTTCTTGAGATAGAAAGATAATAGCGTCTAAGACAAAACCCTATAAAAAGGATTTCTAACGGGGTAAACAGCGAAGCGGGTAAAC
>DLMW01000080.1:5118-7685 GCA_002478245.1 bacterium UBP18_UBA7526 | reverse complement strand
GCAAGTAGAACGCACCGCTCAACGGTTAACCTTAAGTACACCGTTCACCGATCACTACTTAAAGGTCTTTTCTGAGGAATCCCTGGTCGGCGGGGGAATCTCTCGGGTGTTTCTAATATCTTCTCAATGATTACTAATCTTCTCAATTTACCAGAGAAGGGGAGTCTCAAAGAGATAATCCCTTTCACTCCTCCTCCCAATATCTCAATGGCCGCTTGAGCCTCTTCCAATTCTTCCTCTAGCTTCTCTCCTTTCTGAGCAATGAATAGGCCCCTGATCTTCAAGAAGGGGATTCCCAACTCAAAGAGGATATTCAGCCTTGCTAGTGCCCGAGCCAAAACTATATCATACCTTTCCCGATATCCTTCCCTTCTTCCATAATCTTCTGCCCTTCCCCAGATTATCTCTAAGTCCTTTAATTGTAAGGACTTAGAAAGATATTTCAAAAACTCTATCCTCTTCTTTAAGGAGTCGAGGAGCGATAGGGAGATCTCTGGTCTGAGAATCTTCAGAGGAATTCCCGGGAATCCAGCACCAGTCCCGATGTCCATAGCTCTAATTGGTCCCATCCCTTCTATTCCTTTATTAATAGTCAGGGAATCTAAGAAGTGAGTAATGATGATCTCTTTCGGATCCTTAAGGGAGGTGAGGTTCAGCCTCTTATTCCAATCCTGAAGGATCTCTAAATAAGTGAGAAACTGATTGGTCTGTCTCTCACTCAACTCAATCCCCAACTCTCTTGCTCCGTCAATGAGTATTCTCTTCAATTCATTCTGATATCCGATATCTGGCATCTGAATCTATCTCGTTCCAAAAACTATACTAAGCGGGTGACTCGGCAGGACCCGCTTTAAGGAACCTTATTTTTTATTCCACGGGGAATGTTCTAAAGAGTTTACCGTAACCAGTTATAGTTGGTTTACGGTTTTTTTACCATAAACGGTAAACCCCGTAGATGCGAAGTGATCAACGGGGTAAACAGTGCCGAACAACGTGAGGAGCAAGCAAATTGAATAGTAGCTATTCACCAGCGGGGCAAGTAGAACGCACCGCTCAACGGTTAACCTTAAGTACACCGATCACCATCTTAGCTGTTCCATATATATCTTTCGGATATGGTTGAAGATTTCGATATATTCCTTCGTCCGGTAATCGGGATAGGTCCACTCCCAGGGGATGAAACTTCCTTTCTTATATCTCAAGGTCACTTCTCCATAGATTCCCTTTCCATAGTATATCCTATGCTGATAATCCTTTGTCGTGGCCAGGACTAACTTGGCTGGGGCAAGGTATCCGGGATCCAAATTGAACAAACGATTTTCCTCTTTACTAAATTTTTTCTCTAGATTATTGGTAAATATCTTGATCCTCAGTAGATCCTCTGCCTTAATCAATCTCTTAAAAGAGTAGAACTTCCTCTTCAAGTCCTTCCCAAACTCCTCCTCATAGTAATCCGTCTTAGCGAAGGGAAGTAGGGGACTCTCATAGTCCACTGGCCCGAATCTCTTCTCCAATGCCTTTAAGGCTTCTTGAAAGAGTTCTAGCCTATTAGTAAACATCCCTATGACTAGTTTTACTAGTTTATGCTCTCTTACCTCGGCCACTTCTTTCGCCTCTGGCAAGATAGACTAGGAGAAGGGAGATATCTGAAGGATTCACCCCAGAGATGCGCGATGCCTGGCCGATGGAGATCGGCCTTATGCTATTCAACTTCTCCTTGGATTCAACCTTGAGCCCTGTCAATCTAGAGTAATCAAAGTTAGAAGGGATCTTCCTCTCTTCGAGCCTCTTAAATTTTTCTATTCTCTCCCATTCCCTCTTGATATAGCCCTCATACTTCAGGCCAATCTCCACCCCTTGGGCAACCTCAGAAGAGATCTTTCTCTCGTCCTCATCAAGCTGGGCAAGATCCTTATACCTCACCTGGGGTCTTTTGAGAATCTGGGAGAGGGGGGTATCCTCTTTTATGGGATCCGTACCCAATTGCTTCAAAAGACTATTTATCCTCTTGGTTGGATGGACGAGGCTCTTCTTCAACCTTCTGATCTCCCCCTCTATTTGGATATACTTCCTCTGACATCTCACATACTCCTTCCCAGAGATAAAGCCAAACTGGTAACCATACTTAGCAAGCCTCTGATCGGCATTGTCGCACCTTAGGATGAGCCGATACTCTGCCCGGGAGGTGAACATGCGATAGGGTTCTTTCGTTCCCTTGGTCACCAGATCATCGATTAAGACACCGATATAGGCTTCCGACCTATCGAGAATAAAGGGTTCTTTCCCTCGAATCTTCAATACCGCATTAATCCCGGCCATAAGCCCTAAAGCCGCAGCCTCCTCATATCCCGAGGTCCCGTTTATCTGTCCGGCAAGGAAGAGGTTCTCAATCCTCTTTGTCTCAAGGGAAGGCCTTAGCTGGGTAGGAAGAACAAAGTCATACTCAACAGCATATCCTGGCTTGGTAATCTCCACCCTCTCCAGGCCTTCTATGGTGCGCAGGGCTTTGAGCTGGATCTCTTTAGAGAATCCAGTAAAGAAGCCATTCACGTAGTACTCTGTAGTAT
>DLMW01000080.1:0-4890 GCA_002478245.1 bacterium UBP18_UBA7526 | reverse complement strand
GAGGGGCAGTATCTGGGAGGGAGGCCCCTTGCTTCACCCGTGATAAGAGGGGAATCCTTTAGATTCTTCTTAATTACCCTACGGGTAGCATCAGTGGTAAAGGCAAGATAGCAGGGGATCTGCTCGGTCTTGATCTCTTTAGTTGAGAAGGAAAGAGGAGGAGGGGGAGAGTCCCCCGGTTGCTTTACTAATTTTGAGAAATCGACTGTTTTTCCCTCGATACGAGGAGGAGTGCAGGTATTGAGCCGGCCAAGCTCCAATCCTATATCTTTTAGGCTGTCAGAGAGTCTATCAGCAGGGGATTCGCCCATCCTTCCCGCAGGAAAGGATGCCTGGCCCATGCGGATCAGACCCCTTAGGAAGGTCCCGGTTGCTAAGATGATTGCTTTCCCTTTATATTCTATCCCGGTCTGGGTTTTAATCCCAATTGCCTTCTTGCTTCTCACTAAGACTCTCTCCACTAATCCTTGCTCTATATCGAGATTCTTCTCCTTCTCCAAGGCCTTTTGCATGCTTATCCTATAATCCCTTCTACCTGCCTGGATACGTGGGGCCTGGACCGCTGGCCCCTTCTTGGTATTGAGCATCCGGAACTGAATCCCGGTCCTATCGATATTCCTGGCCATCTCTCCACCAAGAGCATCTATCTCCCGGACGAGATGGCTCTTTCCCAATCCACCGATGGCCGGGTTACAGGACATATGAGCAATATTATCTGGGTTTGAGGTTACTAGTAATGTCCTGGCTCCCATCCTTGCTGAGGCCAAAGAGGCCTCACAACCAGCATGCCCCCCACCGACAACAATAACATCATACTCCTTTTTATGCTTGGCCATAATCTTCCTCACGGAATAGTAAGGATTAGCAGGGAATAGAATGGACTAGCGGGGAATTTTTCCTTTCTAATCCTTGCTTATCCCTTCTAATCCCTCCTAGTCCCTGGTGTTTTTAGTTACTTTCCGATACAGAACTGGGAGAAGATCTCATCCAGGATATCCTCAGTCACCGTCTTTCCCGTGATCTCTCCCAGGCTATCCAAAGCGGCCTTGAGATCAGCAGAGATAAATTCTGCTGACATATTCTTCCTGATACTTCCCATCACATTCTCCAGACTTCTCTCTGTCCTCTCCAGAGCATCCTTATGCCGGATATTGGTTACCAGGGTCCGATCTGAAGGAGCGACTCCTCCTTCGAAAATAAGGTCGATGACCATCCTTTCCAATCTTCCCAGCCCGGTCTTCTTCGTTGCCGAGACCTTTATTATCCTTTTATCATGCAAGATCTTCCTTATCTCATTGAGCTCGATGACCTCGGGAAGGTCGGTCTTATTTATGACTACAATGACCTTCTTATCTCTGACATCCTCCATTATCTCATAGTCTTCCTTTGATAGGTAAGTGGCGGCATCCATAACTAAGAGGACAAGGTCCGCTGCCTCTAGAGACCTCCGTGTCCTTTCTATACTCTCCTTTTCCACAACCCCTCCTGGAGTGGTGAGTCCTGCAGTGTCGATGATCTTGAGAGGGATCCCCTTTACATTGATGATCTCCTCAATAATGTCCCGGGTGGTTCCGGGAATTGGGGTCACAATGGCCCTCTTTTCCTTCAATAAAGCATTGAGAAGGCTCGACTTTCCTACATTCGGCCTCCCAATGATGACTGTCTTTATCCCTTCCCTTAAGACCTTGCCCCCTTCAGCACCTCTGAGAAGTTTTTTTACCTCCTTTAAGACCTTCTCTGCCTTAAGAAGCATCTGATTCGATTCTAATCTCTCGATATCTTCTTGAGGAAAGTCGATGGCTACTTCCAGATGGGCGGAGAGATTAATGAGCTCCTGGCGAAGGCCCTCTATCTTAGAGGAAAGCTCCCCATCTAGTTGATGGAGGGCAACCTTGAGCCCCATCTCTGTCTTGGCCCGGATGATGTCCACTACTGCCTCTGCCTGGGCAAGATCTATCCTTTCATTCAAGAACGCCCTCTTGGTAAACTCCCCTGGTTCGGCCAATCTGGCCCCATTTGCCAGACATACCCCCAATATTCTTCTCAAAGGAACGATCCCTCCATGGCCAGTGATCTCGATCATATCCTCTGCGGTAAAGGATCTAGGCTTTCTGAAGATGGAGAGCATGACTTCATCTATCTTATCCTTACTTTTGGGATCGATAATATGGCCGTGATGGACGGTATGGGAGGAAAGCCTGGAAACCTTCTTGGAAAATATCTTATTAGCAATGGAAAAGGCCCGGGGACCGCTTATTCTAACGATTCCCAGACCTCCCTCGCCAATGGGTGTGGATATGGCAGCGATGGTATCTTCTAACATGAAATCTCCCAAAATGAAGCCTGGAGCAGTTTCCTATTCTTTTCCCTTAGGGCTGATGACTACCTGTCTCTCCATCCCTTCCCCCACGCTCTTAGTCTCGACATCCGGGTCTTCGGCTAAGGTGGTATGGATGATCCTCCTCTCATAGGGGTTCATGGGCTCTAGAAAGACCTCGGTATCCTCCTCCTTTACTCTCTCAGCCAATCTCTTAGCAAGCTCTATTAATCTCGCCTTTCTCTTCTCCCGATAGCCCTCAGTATCCAGGATGACCTTTATCCTCTCCTCTCCCGCCTTGGGCGGGATCCCGGGCTTTCCCTTGTTGATAATCAGATTCACCAGGTACTGCAGGGCCTCTAAGGTCTTCCCCTTCCTTCCAATGACTAGGGCACTATCCGGGGTAGTGATCTCTAAGGAGATATAATCCTCAATCTCCTTGGCGCTCACCAAAGCCGGGATCCCCATTCCCTTTAACAATCCCTCCAAAATCTCCTTCGCTTTCTCTGTTTCCATTCTCTCCTCCTTGTATCCTTTGACTGCATTTATCTGCGTTTACTTAGCTGGGGCAGGTACTCTCTTGGCGATGATATACTGTTGGCCGATAGTGAGGATATTGGTTACTAGCCAGTAGAGGACTAAACCAGAGGGGAAGTTATAGAAGATGAAGGTGAGGAAGATGGGCATGAAGAGCATCATCTTGGTTGCCTTTAGATCAACCATGGTCATCTTCTGCTGGATGAGGGTGGTGAGGCCCATCAGAAGGGGAAGGATATTGATGGGGAAGCCAGCCAGATGAGTAATGGTATCGGGAAGGGAGAGGTCCCTAATCCACCAGATGAAGCCTGCTCCTCTCAATTCTATGGCAGTATAGAGGAGGCCAAAGAGAGCAAAGAAGATGGGCATCTGCAGAAGCATAGGCAGACACCCTCCTAAGGGGTTTACCTTATGCTCCCGATAGAGCCTCATCATCTGTCTACTCAATTCTTGGGGATTATCCTTATGCTTCTCCCTCAAAGCATTTATCTTGGGCTGAATGGCCTGCATCTCCCTCATATGGGTAAAGCTCTTCTGGGTAAAGGGGAGAAGAATTACTTTAGTAAGGAAGGTAATTAAGATGATAGCCACTCCATAGTTCGGGATTATCTTATAGAACCATTTGAAGAGTTTGAGCAGGATCAAGCATATGGGAGTGAGCCAGCCCCACCAGGCCAGGTCCACTGCCTTCTCCAGCCCCAGACCCAATCCCTTCACCAATTCATAATCCTTGGGGCCAGGATAGATGGTGAACTCCTGACTAATGGATTCTTTTCCTTTGAGAGAGAAGGGAGTCATCTCTATCCCTACCGTAGCCTTATTCCTCTCATCCTTCTCAATGATCGCGGCCTGGGCGCCTTGCGGAGGGACGAAAGCGGCCATGAAATACTTGCTCTTCAGGGCTACCCACCCCACCTTTCCCTTATGAACAGTAGGAACTCCTACCTGGACTGAGGGGCCTTTAAAGAATCCCCTCTCCAGGGTATCTTTTATTAACTTCCCATTGATAAAGGAGACCGGGCCGGCAAACTGTCCATACCTTCTGCCTACCTTCTTCTCCTCCTCTCCAATCCCCGGACCCCAGGAGAGCCTATATTCTGGGATATAGATATTCTCAAGAGTAGTATTCTGGAGACTGATCCTAGCATCTATCTTATAACTATTGTTATAGAATTTGAGCTTCTTTATAATCTCTAACCCTTGTGGGTTGAGGTAGGTAAATTCTAATTCCCCAGTGGGATTATTCTCGCTTAAGATTAGCTTCTCTTTATCTATTGACCAGTTCTCTTGAACCAATTCTGGCTCTCCAGGGATCTCTAAGGATAGGGGATATCTATTCTCCTCTGTAGGAAGGACTAGCTCCACAGGTCTCTTTTCTTCGTCAAGATGCTTCTTTAGTTTATAATTCTTAAGCCTCGCTCCTTGGGTAGTGAAGATGGCTTCCACCAAATCAGTCTCAACCATGATCTGCCGGGATTCGATTATTGGGATCTCTGGTGGGGGAAGGGCTTTTTCTTCTGGTGCTCCAACAACCTTCTCTGGTACTGGTACCTGAGGCTCACGGAGTACCACCTTGGGAGCAAAAAAAATCTGATAAAGAATGATTACCAAGATACATAAGATAATAGCTAGTAAAGTTCTCTTCTCCATAGACGCTGATTGCCGCTGATTTTTTATAAGCGGTTTCTCCTTTCTTTAAACGCTGATCGTCTTCAACCCCCTTCACCCCCCTTACTAAACATCTGTGATCTGTGCCAATCCGGGTCTAAAGGATCGTAGCCCCCAGGATGGAAGGGGTGGCACTTGAGAAGCCTTCTTAAGGCAAAAAGGATCCCAGAAAAAAGGCCGTATTCTCTTATGGCCTCAATAGCATACTCAGAACAAGTGGGAGAGAAGCGACAGCATGGTCTTTTGAAAGGCGAGATAAACCTCTGATAAAACCGAATCAATCCAACTAATGCCTTAACCATCTTGCTTTCCTGCTTCACGCTTCAAGCCTCAGGCCTCAAGATATCCCCTTCGGGGATACTTCCATA
>DLMW01000053.1:18969-22081 GCA_002478245.1 bacterium UBP18_UBA7526 | reverse complement strand
ACCCTGGCGGGTCAGGTAGGGGTGGCGGGCCAGATTAAGATTGGGGAGGGAGCGATAGTGGGGGCTCAGGCTGGGGTAACGAAGTCCGTTCCTCCTAAAACAATCGTCTCCGGTTATCCGGCAAGGCCCCATGCTCAGGCAAAGAGGATTGAAGCCAGCGTATTGAGACTGCCTGAATTACATAGATTAGTTCGCGAGTTGAAGAGGAGGATCGCGGAGTTGGAGAAGAAGAGATGAAGCAGAGGACCATCGGAAGAGAAACAGATTATTCTGGGATCGGGCTACATACTGGGAAGAGGGTGAGGATTACCTTCAAGCCTGCTCCCGGAGATAGGGGAGTGCGGTTTATTCGGGTGGATCTTGGAGGAAGGCCCCAGCTACCAGCAGAGATTAGTAAAGTGATTAAGGCTTCCCGGGAGACGAGTATCGGAGAGGGTGAAGTAAAGGTGCAGAGTGTCGAGCATCTCTTGGCTGCTTTAACTGGATTGGGAATCGATAACCTGGAGATTGAGATAGATGGAGATGAGGTGCCCATAGGAGATGGAAGTGCCCTCCCCTTTACTCAAGTCCTTAAGCAGGCAGGAATCGTTGAGCAAGAAGGGGAGAAAAGATACCTGGAATTGAAAGAGCCCATTTCTTTCGTAAAAGAGGGTGTCCACCTTCGTCAAGACTTCGGTGGACTATCCTCCGGAGCTTCAGCGAAGGGGGATGTCTACCTTGTTGCTTTACCAGATGAAAAGCTTAAGATAAGTTATACCATTGACTTTGACCATCCGGTTCTCAAGACCCAGTTTGCCTCCTTCATTATAGATGAGGATACCTTTACGAGAGAGATTGCTTCGGCAAGGACCTTCGGCTTCGAGAACGAAGTGAGGGAACTGAAGGAGAAGGGGCTCATTAAGGGAGGAAGCTTGGAGAATGCTGTGGTCATTGGGGAAGAAGGTATATTGAATAAAGAGCCTTTAAGATTTCCAGACGAGTTCGTGCGCCACAAGATCCTCGATTTACTAGGAGATTTATATCTCATTGGAGCCCCGCTTAAGGCCCATATCATTGCCTTAAAGAGTGGCCACGGGGCGAATGTGGAACTGGCGAAGAAAATCCATAGTCGAAAAGAGAAGGTTCCCAAGAAAGAGATGGAAGAAATCCAGAAGAGGATAAAGACAGAAAAGATATTGAATATTAGGGAGATCCAGAAGATCCTTCCCCATAGGTATCCCTTCCTCTTAGTGGATAGGGTCATGGAACTTGAAGAGGATAGGAAAGCAGTGGGGATTAAGAATGTCTCAATAGATGAGGAGTTTTTTCAGGGGCACTTCCCTGGTTATCCAGTCATGCCCGGGGTGCTCATTGTGGAGGCCATGGCTCAGGTAGGAGGGCTCCTCCTTCTCTCAAAGCCAGAGCATTCCGGAAAGATCGCCTACTTTACAGGCATCGATAAGGTTCGCTTCAGAAGACCCGTCGTCCCTGGTGATACTCTGCGCCTCGAGGCAGAGGTGATTAAGATCAGGGGGAGGATGGGGAAGATGGCTACCAGGGCCTATGTAGAGGATAGGTTAGTGGCTGAGGCAGAACTCATGTTCGCTTTAGCTCCCTGGGAAAGAGAATGAACCCTGATCTCATCAGGAGGTTCACAGTTAAAAGTCTCCAGTAACCAGTCTTTTTACTCTTCGCTGGTTACTTAGGGGGTCTTAACGGAATGAGGATTCATAAGACAGCAATCGTTCATAAGAAGGCAAAGATTGGCAAGGGAGTAAGTATCGGCCCCTATACCATTGTCGGAGAAAACATTGAGATCGGAGAGGGTTGCTTTATCGGTCCTCATGTCTTTCTCGATGGCTGGACAAAGATGGGAAAGAATTGCCAGATTATTGGCCAGGCAGCCATCGGCACCCCTCCTCAGTGCCTAGAGTATAAGGGGGAGAAAACAAAAGTAATTATGGGAGAAAATAATATTATAAGGGAGTTCGTGACCATCAATCGGGGAACGAAACAGGGGGGAGGAATAACCAGAATTGGCAATAATAACTTCCTTATGGCTTACAGCCATATCGCTCACGACTGTCAGATTGGGAATGGGGTCATCTTAGCCAATGTAGCAACCTTGGCGGGCCATGTGACTGTTGAAGACTATGCCGTCATCGGAGGAGTAGTGGCCATCCATCAATATGTGCGCATCGGGGCATATACTATGATCGGAGGATTCTCTCCAGTGCGCAAGGATGTTATTCCCTATGCCATAGGTGCTGGAGACCCTCTGCGCATATCAGGAATAAATACCATCGGACTGAGGAGGCACGGTTTCTCCAGTAAAGAGCTCTCTATCTTAAAGGAAGCCTTCCGCCTCATCTTCCGCTCCCGACTCAACCTCTCCCAGGCGATAGAGAGAATAGGGAAGGAGTTGGAGAAGACAGATCCCCTAAAACATCTTTTAGAATTCTTGAGAACGAGCAAAAGAGGAATATGCAGGTGAGCCCCACCCCTCCCTTTACATTAACTCTTGCCCAGAAAAAATTTAACATCTCAAGATTTTCCGCTTCAAAATTACCAACCTTAGGAGGGGCGCGGTGAGAAAAATAGGACTCATTGCTGGGAGGGGAAAGTTTCCCCTCTTTTTTATAAAAGCTCTCCAAAGGGAGGAAGTAGAAGTAGTGGTCATGGGCCTAAAGGGCGAGGCTTCTTTCGAATTAGAGAATAAAGTAGAGAAAATATACTGGTTGGGATTGGGAGAGCTGGGAAGATTAATTGGGATATTGAAGAAGGAAGGGATTAAGGAAGTAGTTACTCTGGGGAAGGTTGCTAAGGCCCGTTTATTTAGTGGTCTTGAACTGGATACTGAGGCAAAATCCCTCCTTGCTAACCTAAAAGATAGAAGTGACGATTCTTTATTGGGAGCGATTAAGGATAGGTTAGCCCAGGCAGGGATAAGGGTAGCCGATCCCCGGGAGTTCCTCTCTCCTCTCATTCCTGAGGAAGGAGTCCTTACGGAAAGGAAGCCTTCCCGGAAAGAGGGAGAGGATATGGAGTTTGGCAGAAGGATGGCTAAGGAGATTGCCCGGATTTTAAAGATGAGTTCCTTAACCGTGGTGGTCAAGGATCAAACCATCTTAGC
>DLMW01000053.1:12977-18706 GCA_002478245.1 bacterium UBP18_UBA7526 | reverse complement strand
GAGAAAGTGGTAGTTGTGAAGGTTGCCCGTCCGGGAGAGGGCCTCCTCCTTGACCTACCAGTAGTAGGGATAGAGACCCTTAGGGCGATGAGGGAAGCTGGTGCCTCCTGTCTGGCCATTGATGCCCGGAAGACTATTCTGCTGGATAGGGAAGAACTCATCGAAATGGCCGATCAGGCCGGGATTGCTATCGTGGCTAAGTAGGAAATATGGTAAAACCTGTTAGAGTGGCAGTAATTGGTGTGGGCCACTTAGGGCAGCATCATGCCCGCATCTACTCCCAGATGAGCGATGTGGAGCTGGTAGGGGTGGTTGATATCGATGGCGAGAGGGCGAAAAGGATTGCCCAGGAATATAAAACCTCCGCTTACCCAGAATATACTCAAATTTTAGAGAAAGTAGATGCCGCAAGTATCGCCGTTCCTACAGAACTCCATCATAGGATAGCTAAGGACTTCCTAGATACTGGGGTACACATCTTAATTGAGAAGCCCATGACCCAGACTCCAGAAGAGGCGGATGAGTTGCTCGGTCTCGCCAGGAGAAAGGGCCTCGTCTTGCAGGTAGGCCATATCGAGAGATTCAATCCCGCGGTCTCTGCGCTGAATAGGGTTATAAGCGAGCCGAGGTTCATAGAATGCCATCGCCTAGGTCCCTTCAAGCCCCGGGCGGCTAAAATAGGAGTGGTCATGGACCTCATGATCCATGATATCGATATCATCCTCTCTCTGGTCGATTCACCAGTTAAAAGAATAGAAGCGGTAGGGGTGCCTGTTCTTTCCCAAGAAGAGGACATCGCCAATGCCCGGATCACTTTTGAGAATGGCTGCATCGCCAATCTCACCGCTAGCCGAGTGACGAAAGAGGAGACTAGGAAGATAAGGATATTCCAAAGAGACGCCTATCTCTCCCTGGATTATATCAATCAGGAACTCCTCATCTATCGCCGGGAGATTACCCCAGATGGTGAGGCGAGGATTGTCTCTTTCCAACCAGAGATTGAGAAGGTGGAGCCCTTAAAGTTGGAACTGGAGGCTTTTATTCATGCTGTTCAGAGGGGCCAGGAACCCCTGGTTTCGGGAGAGGTGGGAAGGGAGGCCCTGGCCATTGCCTGGGAGATATTACGTCAGATTAAACCCCGGAGAAGGATCATGATCTTGGCCGGGGAGGCATCGGGCGATCTCCAGGGAGCCCATCTTGCCCAAGAAATGAAGGAGCTCTCTCCAGAGATAGAGCTCTTTGGGATTGGGGGAAGGAGGATGGAGAGGGCCGGGGTGAGGCTGGTCTCCGATATTACCCAGATAGCAGTAGTGGGTTTCGTTGAGGTCCTGAAGCATATCAAAACCTTCCGTAGAATTCTCAAAAAGTTAGATAATCTCATGGAGAAGGAGAGGCCCCAGGGAATAATCTTGATCGATAATCCCGGGTTTAACTTGAGGGTGGCCAAGCGAGCCAAAGAGAAGAATATCCCGATTAGTTATTACATCAGCCCCCAGGTCTGGGCCTGGGGAAGGAAAAGAATAAAGAAGATCACCAATTTAGTAAAAAAGATGGTCGTCATCCTCCCTTTTGAAGAAAGGATCTATGAAGAGGCCGGCTGTCCAGTAAGTTTTGTAGGCCATCCCTTTTTAGACATTGTTAAACCCCGTCTCTCTAAAGAGGAGACTTATAAGAGATTTGAACTTGAAAAGAATAAACCCATCATCGGTCTCTTACCAGGCAGTAGAGTGGGAGAAATCAAACGCCTCCTTCCGGTAATGGTTGAGACCGCAGAGAGAATAAGGAAAAGGTTACCAGATGCTCAGTTTGTCCTTCCCCTTGCTCCTACCCTTTCCAGAGAAAGGGTGGAGGCCATATTAAAGAGAGCAGGTTTCTCCATTAGGGTAGTGGAGGATCCCTTCTTCGATGTCCGAAGCATAATGGACTTTGCTCTTGTGGCCTCAGGGAGCGCTACTTTAGAGAACGCCTGCCTGGGCCTTCCCATGGTCATCATCTACAAAGTCCACTTCACTACTTGGCTATTATCTAAGATTTTGTTAAAGATTCCCTATATTGGATTGGTGAATGTTGTGGCAGGCAAAAGAATAATCCCTGAGTTTCTGCAGTACCGGGCAAGGCCAAAGAGGATTGCAGAGGTTTGTTTAGAGATCCTACAGGATGCTGAAAGACTGAAATGTATGAAGGAGGAACTGGCCAGGGTGAGAGAGGAGTTAGGAGAGCCGGGAGCACCGAGAAGGGCAGCCGAGAATATCTTTAAAGTCTTAGAAACCAAGTAAAATGCAAAATTGTTATTCATGAGGGTAGGGATGGGACTCTATAGCAGGCTATTAGGATATCTCCGACCATATAAGGGACGCTTCCTGGTTGCCCTAATCTGTATGTGGCTTGCTGCCCTGTTCTCCGGCTTTACCCTTACCATGGCCCTCCCCCTCATGGGGAAGGTCCTTTCCCCCAAACCCATTGCTTTATTCGAGGAGAAAGAGAGGGTGAAAGAGGGGATCGCTCCGGACTATATCAAAAGGCTAGAGGAGAGCTGGAAGGGGAAGGCCCAGGAGAAGCTCCTCGATTTCTATCACAGATATACCAGGGAGAAGATCCTGCTCTTCATCCTCATTGCTCTGATTATCGCTACTTTAGGCAAGAACTTGAGCACCTACTGTGAAGAATATCTCATGTCCTACATCGGTCAAGGAGTGGTCATCGACCTGCGCAATAACCTCTATCGTCATATCTCCTTTTTATCTTTAGGTTATTTCACTGAGAAGCGCTCTGGCGAGATCGTCTCCCGCCTCACCTATGATACGGGAGCGGTCCAGAGTTCCATTACCAGCGGACTGAGGAATCTCCTCCTCCAGCCCTGTCATATCATTGTCTGTCTCTTCTTAGCCTTTGCCATTAGATGGCAGATGGCCTTAGTCTACCTCGCTGTTACTCCCTTTGTCGCCCTGCCCATCTCTCATCTGGGGAGAAGGATTCGAAAGCTCACCACCCGTTCTCAGGAGAAGATGGCTGATGTCTATTCTGATCTCCAGGAAACCGTCTCTGGGATCCATATCGTCCAGGCCTTTAGTATGGAGGAGAAGGAGGATGAGAGGTTCAGAGAGGAAAATGAGAGTCTCTTCCGAACCCTCATGAAGTGGGCCCGGAGGGATGCTCTCCTCTCCCCCCTAACAGAATTTGTCGCTGTTCTGGGCATTGCGGTCATTGCCTGGTATGGATGCATGCAGGTTATAAAGGGATTTGTCTCCTGGCCACTCTTCGTACTCTTCGTTGGTGCCTTGGGTTCTTTGGCTCAACCCATGAAGAGGCTCTCCAAGGTGAATGCTGAGATTCAGCAGGGCTTAGCAGCAGCAGAGAGGATCTTCCGGGTTCTGGATACTGAAGCCACAGTCAAAGAGGCAAAGGATGCCCAAGAACTACCCAAAATAGAAGAGAGCCTTAGATTTGAAGATGTTGATTTCTCCTATGAAAAAGAGGAGATTCTAAAAGGTATCAGTCTTGAAGCGAAGGTGGGGGAGATTGTGGCCTTAGTCGGTCCCACTGGGGTAGGGAAGACAACCTTAGTCAATCTTATTCCTCGCTTTTACGACCCTACAGGAGGAAAGATAACCATAGATGGAGAGGATATTGGAAAAGTAACCTTGAAGTCCCTCCGGGGCCAGATTGGGATTGTTACCCAGGAGACCTTCTTATTCAACGATACTATAAGGAATAACATCGCTTACGGGATGCCACTGGCTGCGGAAGAGGATATTATCCGGGCTGCCCAGGCCGCCAATGCCCATGACTTCATCATGGCGCAAGAAAAGGGCTATGAGACTATTATTGGGGAGCGAGGGGTGAAGCTATCTGGAGGGGAGAGGCAGAGGCTGGCCATTGCCCGGGCCATATTGAAGAATCCCCCAATCCTTATTTTGGATGAAGCAACGAGCGCTTTGGATAGCCAGGCAGAGAGACTGGTCCAAGAAGCCTTGGATAAGCTCATGAAGGGAAGAACGACCTTTGTCATCGCCCATCGATTATCTACAGTGAGGAATGCCGATAGGATCGTTGTTCTGGAGAGAGGAAGGGTTGTTCAGAGTGGCACTCATGAAGAGCTAATGGCTTTTGGCGGTCTCTACAAGAGGCTCTATGATATGCAATTCCGGGACGCGAATCAAGGTGCATGAGCAGGGGACGAGGCGAATCATCGCGAATTGAAGGATGAAGTTTTCTCCACCTCTAATCTCTTTTCTGGGCTGGCTCTTTGTTCTTCTTCTTGGGAAGACATTGAGAATAGAGACAAAGGGAGAGGAGACTGTTAAAAGGCTAAAGGAAGAGGGAGAGAAGCTCATCTATGCCTTCTGGCATGGAAGGATGTTTCTACCTACCTATCACCTGCGCAATCAAAGTATCTATGCTTTAGTATCGAGACATCGTGACGGTGAGTATCTTGCCCGGATCCTTCATCGTTTAGGGAATAGGGCCATTCGCGGTTCCACCTCTAAAGGTGGAGGCCGGGCCCTTCTTCTCCTGGCCAAGAAGTTAAAGGAGGGCTTCGATGGTGCCTTCACTCCCGATGGACCAAGGGGTCCCATCTACAAGGCAAAGTCCGGGGTAATCCACCTTGCCCAGAAGACCCAGCTGCCCATTATCCCTTTGAGCTCTAATGCCCATAGAAGGAAGGTCTATCCCGATAACTGGAGTAAGTTCATCCTTCCCCGTCCTTTTAGCCAGGGAATAATCATATATGGGGAACCGATCAGGATTCCTCTTAAAGCGTCCCAGAAAACGATACGAACCAAGACTGAAGAATTAGAAGAAGCCCTAAACCGACTCACAGAAGAAGCAGATAACTACTTTCAAAATAAGCTTCAGGTTAAAAGCCGGTAGCGGAGCATCCATGTATTTTATCTATAGTATTTTGCTATTCTTATCTCTGCTCTTCTCCACCCCCTACTTTTTATTCAGAATGATTACTAAAGGGAAGTATAAGAAGGGACTGAAACAGAGGCTGGGGTTTACTCCTGGGGTAAAGAATAAGGATATCATCTGGGTTCATGCGGTCAGTGTCGGAGAGGTAATCGCCGCCTCACCCATAATAGATGCGATAAGGAAGAGATACCCGAAGTATAGCTTTCTCATTTCCACCGTAACGGATACTGGTCAGGATATGGCCAGGAAGGCCATCTCCGATCCCAAGGAAATCATCTACTTCCCCCTAGACTTCAAATGGATTGTAAATAAAGTCTTGAAGTCTATCCCGCCAAAACTCTTTATTATGGTAGAGACAGAGCTCTGGCCCAATTTCATAAGAGAGGCAAGGAGAAGGGGGATCCCTTTAGTAGTAGTCAATGGCAGAATCTCACCCGGTTCTTATAAAGGCTACAGAGTAACCAAGCCCTTTTTAAAGAGAGTACTCTCTAACATCGATCTATTCTGCATGCAGTCTAAACGAGATAAGGAGCGCATTATCTCTTTAGGGGCCCAAGAGGAAAAGGTTCATACCACAGGCAATGTCAAGTTCGATGGACTGAAGACCGAGATCCCAGAGAGGGGGAGATTGGCTGGGGAACTAAAGATTTCTTTGCAAGATCCGGTTCTGGTCGCAGGAAGCACCCATCCCAAAGAAGAGGAGATCATCTTAGATATTTATCAGAAAGCAAAGGAAGAATTTCCCGATTTAAGACTCATCCTCGCCCCCCGCCATCCAGAGCGTATTCCCGAAGTAGAAGCTATCTGTAAGAGTT
>DLMW01000053.1:12352-12909 GCA_002478245.1 bacterium UBP18_UBA7526 | reverse complement strand
CCCGAAGTAGAAGCTATCTGCAAGAGTAAAAATCTTCTCTGCGTCCCTCGCTCTCAAAGAATCACTGGCGAGCGAGCGATCATTCTTCTCGATACTATCGGTGAACTGGCCAAGATCTATTCCTTGGCAGCCATTGTCTTTGTCGGAGGAAGCCTGGTTCCTGTGGGAGGGCACAATATCTTAGAGCCAGCAGCTTTAGGCAAGGCGCCTCTTTTCGGTCCCTATATGCATAACTTCGTAGAGAGCGCTCGTCTGCTCCTGGAAGGAGGAGGGGGGATTCAAGTAAGGAATAAGGAAGAACTACGAGAAAATATTCTAGGCCTCTTAAGAAATCCGGAAAAAAGAGAGAAAATAGGCGATAGGGCTCAAGAAATTGTTAAGAGACATCAGGGAGCATCAGGGAGAACCTTAGAACTGATAGGGGGATTATTGGAGTGAGCCCCGTTAGACCTAGATTCCCTAAGACCTCTCAGAGAGCAAGATATTTGAAAACAGGAATAGGCCTAGGTTATTTGAGAAAAAAGAGAATAAAGCACGAATTGGAATATCTATCCTTA
>DLMW01000053.1:11391-12250 GCA_002478245.1 bacterium UBP18_UBA7526 | reverse complement strand
GAATTGGAATATTTATCCTTAAAAAGTTTCGTCTGGGTGGCTAATCTCCTTCCCTGGAGAATACTCTATCTCTTAGCAGAGATTTTGGCCAGGCTTGCCTGGGCATTGGGCATCTTCCACAAAACAGTCTTTGAGAATCTCAATCGTGCCTTTGGAAAGGAGAAGTCTAAGGAAGAGATTAGAAGGATTGCCTTTCAGAGCTATCGCAATTGGATTAAGAATGGCTGTGAATGGTTCAAGTATAGAATCTCACCCAAGAAGCTTAGAAAGATGTTCACCATAGAGGGAAAGGAGAACCTGGATAGAGCCCTTGGGAAGGGAAGGGGAGTGATCGCTCTTGTAGGTCACTTTGGCAGCTTTGTTCTGATGGGAGCAAGGCTTGCCCAGGAAGGTGTTCCCTTTGCTTTTGTCATGTATGGCACAAGCCTTAAAAAGGGAGCAACGCTCTTTAAGGATATAGCTAACCATCTGGACTTGAACATCATCCCTTCCTTACCCGCCTTAGCCTCTGCCCAGAAGTCCTTGGCCTGGCTAAAAGAGAATAAGATCCTGGGCCTCCACGGGGATCGGGATTTCCCTAAAGGGATCTTTGTCGACTTCTTCGGCCATCCCGCGGCCACGACACCCGGCCCCATCATCTTAGCCCAGAGAACCGGGGCTACTATCCTTCCCATGATTACTATAAGAGAAAAGAATGGTAGACACAGGATCATCATCGATTCCCCTATGGAACTGGAGTCAACTGGCAACAGGGGAAAAGATATCCTGTTAAATGTGCAGAAGTATACCAGGATCCTAGAGAATTATGTTAGAGGATACCCTGGGCAGTGGCTCTGGGCATATAGGCGTTGGAAGACGA
>DLMW01000053.1:10220-11171 GCA_002478245.1 bacterium UBP18_UBA7526 | reverse complement strand
ATGCGGCGAAGACTCATTAAGAGAGAGTGGAAGTACTGGATTGTCTATAGAATCCTCTTTAAGTTCGCCATCTGGCTGATAAATGCTATGTCCTGGAGGATGGCCTATTCTTTTGCGCGGGGAATAGCAGGATTTGCTTGGCTTATCCGACTCTATCACAAGACAGTCTTTAAGAATCTAAACCTTGCTTTTGGGAGGAAGAAGTCTCAAGAAGAGTTAAAGAGGATTGCCAAAGAGAACTATCACAACTTAGCAAGGTATGGGGTAGAATTACTACGTTGTTGTAGCCTCTTCCCAGAAAGTATCGACAGTATGTTTACTATAGAAGGAAGAGAGAATCTGGATAGAGCATTAGCAAAAGGAAAAGGAGTGATGACCATCTCTGGCCACCTAGGGAACTTCATGCTTATGGGCAGTAAATTAGCCCAGGAAGGTTACCCCTTTGCTCCCCTTTATCGGGAGGTTCGGGATAAGAAATTAGCCCCCCTCATTAAAGATATGCACCGGGCGATAAATATCCATCCCATTCCTGCCCTCCCAGCCCAGAGAGCAGTAAAGGAGTCCTTAAAATGGCTGAAGGAGAATAAGATTCTCTATCTCCAGCAGGATAGGAACTTCTTTGAGGATAGAGGGGCCATCTGGGTGGACTTCTTCGGCCAACCAGCCGCCACTGCCCCGGGAACAGTTACCTTGGCAAAGAGAAGTGGTGCTATCCTTTTGCCTATGTTTGTGGTGCGAAAAGAAGGGAATGAAGGATATACCATTTCAATCGATCCTCCTGTAGAATTAGAACTGACCGGGGATAAGGAGAAGGATATCTTGATCAATACTCAAAAATTTACCAGGATCATTGAGGATTATGTAAGAAAGTATCCCACCCAATACTTCTGGATCTATAAGAGATGGAGAGGAACTGCTCGTTATCTAGTGATTAGGGGGTGTGCGGGGTGA
>DLMW01000053.1:4467-10053 GCA_002478245.1 bacterium UBP18_UBA7526 | reverse complement strand
AGCCCCTATGGAAGTATCTCCGAAGGAGATATCTTGAGGAGGTCCATGCTGAAGAGGCTTAAGAAGAAGATCAGGTATAGCTTTGGAGGGATCGCCCTCTATACTCTTCTATTACCAATACGCATTATTCCCTGGGGCCTCTCCTTCTCTTTAGCCCGGGGGCTGGGGACTTTAGCCTACCATTTAGATAGGAAGCATACTAGGATAGCATTGGATAACCTCAAAGCAACCCTGGGAAAAGAAAGAAGCCTAGAAGAGCTTAAGAGAATTGCTCAAGAAAATTATCGGTATGCTACTATGGGGGGCTTTGAGATGCTCCGCCTCCTGGATTTTAAGAAGAGATACTCGGGCAGCATAAGCTTGGAAGGGAGAGAGAACCTGGATAGAGCCCTGGCGAAGGGCAAAGGAGTCATCGGGGTCTCCGCTCATCTCGGAAACTTCCTTCTTCTCATAACAAAATTAATCAGCCTGGGCTATCCTACGAGCGCCATATATAAGGATCCTGAGGATAAGATAATTGCCGGATTCTTCCGTAACCTCCAGACGAAATTGGGAATGGTCAGGATCCCGGCCAATCCCAGAAGAGTGGTAGCAAAAAAATCCCTGGGATCCCTTCGTCGCAAAGAAGTTCTCTACCTTCAGATCGATCAGGATGCTGGCCGCCATGGGGCCTTCGTTGACTTTTTGGGAAGACCGGCCTCTACTCCTCTGGGTCCAGTGATCTTTGCCCACAGGAGTGGTGCTCCCCTGGTTCCCATGTTCATCATTAGGGAGAAAGGAAATAGACATCGCCTAATCATCGAACCCGAGATCCCCTTCATCGATACTGGAGACCGGGAAAAGAATCTAACAGTCAATCTCGCCCGACTCAGTAAGATAGTAGAAAGGTATGTAAGAAAGTATCCCGAGCAATGGTGGTGGATGCATAATAGGTGGAAGAGCCAACCACCAGAAAAGTAAGATGGAGAAGTATCTGTTAAGTATTATTTCAGGTGAGAGAAAGGGCCCCGCAGTCTCTTTGGTGTGCTTGATTCTTTTAGTTCTATCTGGGATCTACTATCTGGGTCTGCGAGTAATTCAACTTTTGTATAGAGTGAAAATTTTAAGAAAAGTGAAGTTAAAAGCAAGGGTAATTAGTGTGGGCAACTTGACTGTTGGAGGAACGGGGAAGACTGCCGCGGTTGAGAGGATAGCCAGACTCCTTCAAGAAAAAGGAAAAAGGGTAGCGATACTTTCTAGAGGATATAAATCGCAGGTCGCAGGTCGCAGGTCGCAGGTTACAGTGGTGAGCGATGGGAAGGAGGTCCTATTGTCAGTGAGAGAGGCTGGGGATGAGCCATATCTTTTGGCTCAGAATCTATCTCGAGTTCCGGTAGTTATTGGAAAGAATCGTATAAGAAGCGCTGCTTATGCTAAAGCCAATTTTAATACCGAGACCTTTATCTTAGATGATGGCTTCCAGTACCAGGGGTTGGAGCGTGATCTGGATATTCTCCTCATTGATAGCCTTAATCCCTTTGGGAATGGACTTCTTCTTCCCCGAGGAATCTTAAGAGAGCCATTGAGGAGTCTCAAAAGAGCAGATCTCTTCATCTTGACCAGAACGGATCAGGCAGAGAATATAAAAGCGCTGGAAGAGAAGATAGGAAGGATTAATCCCTTTGCTCCCATCCTGGGGAGCATCCATGCCCCCTGCTTTCTGGAGGATTTAAAGAGTAAGAAGAGGTTCGCTTTGGGGTTCATTGAGAATAAAGAGATCCTTGCTTTATCGAGTATTGCCCATCCCGAGTCCTTTGAGGAGACATTAAAGAACTTAAGAGCAATAATTATGAAAAGACTTCGCTATCCCAACCACTATCCCTATACTAAAGGAGACTTAAAGGAAATTACCCTTAAGGCAAGGGGCTGTCTCATTGTTACCACCCAGAAGGATGGAGTGCGTCTTGAGCCATTATTAGAAAATGAATCCATCCTTGTCTTAAGGATAGAACTGAAGATCACCAAAGGCCAAGAGATCCTGAAAAGAATGCTCTAACCCGGCTACAAGCTACAGGTCAAAAATACTACGTTACTTAACCCTGGCATTAATCTAAAGCCTGAAGCTTGGGGCGTGTAGTTTGAAGCAGGAAAGGGATTTCTTATGGAATATGAGAGGATTCTGGTGAAGGGAGTAAATTGGGTGGGGGATGCCATCTTTATTACCCCGGCCCTATCCGCCCTAAGAAGTGGCTTTCCCAAAGCAAGGATTAGTCTTCTCACTCCCGAAAACTTAGCCGAGATATACCAGGGAAATCCAGATATCGATGAGTTAATTACTTACCGACGAAGAGGAAGCCTAAAAGAAAGGATTAGGTTCATCAGAACTTTAAAAGAGAAGAGATTTGACTTAGGGATTATTATGCAGTCCACCTCCTATGAAGCAGCCCTCCTTTTATTTTTGGCAGGAATCCCAGAGAGAATAGGTTATACCCATAGCCTGCGTAATCTTTTTCTGACAAAGGTTGTCGAGCGTCCTAAAAGCCCCCAGCATGAGGTGGACTTCTTCTTAGGTTTAATGAAGGCCTTGGGAATAAAGATAGAAAGAAGAGAGGTCTTCATGGCCGAGAATAGAGAGGCCAAAGAATGGGCGGAAGACTTTCTAATCGAGAATGGCTATAAAGAAAACGATCCGCTTATCGGCATCTTTCCTGGGGCCTACTTTGGTCCGGCCAAGAGATGGTTCCCTGAGAGATATGCTGCCTTAGCAAGTCGTTTAATGAAAGATTATGGAGCCAAAGTAGTTCTCTTCGGGGAGAGGAACGATCCCCCTTTTACCCAGAAGATTATAGATAATATGACCACTACCCCCATAGATGCCACGGGAAAGACATCCCTTAAGCAACTTCGGGCCCTGATTGGGAAATGCCACCTCTTCATTACAAATGATAGTGGCCCCTTACAGATCGCCTCTACTACCAAGACGCCCATCGTCGCCCTATTTGGCTCATCTGACCCTAAGAAGACCGGACCCTGGAGAGAAGGGGATTGTACCATCATCTATAGAAAGGTCCCCTGCAGTCCTTGCTTCAAGAGGAGCTGCAGAAGCCTTACCTGTTTTAAGGCCATCACTATTGAAGAAGTCCTTCAGGCAGCAGGAAAATACCTAAACTTCTAAAGAGTAAGAAAGTAGAAGGGAAGAAGAGTAGAAAAGGAATGGCTAAGCTCTCTGTAATTATTATTACCAAGAATGAAGAGGAGAATATTAGGGATTGCCTGGAGAGTGTAAAGTGGGCAGATGAGATCATCATCGTTGATTCCTTTTCTCATGACAGAACGATAGAGATTGCCAAAGAATATACCAATAAGATATTCCAGAGGGAATGGGTAGGATATGGAAGGCAGAAGAACCTTGCTCTGGAGAAGGCAACTGGAGAATGGGTATTGAATATCGATGCTGATGAGCGGGTTACCAAGGAACTGGCTGGGGAGATGAAGGAGGCTATTCAGAGAAACCAGTACAACGGCTATTATATCCCCAATAAGGCCTACTTCTTGGGGAAATGGATCAGGCACTCTGGCTGGTATCCGGACTATCACTTGAGGCTTTTTAAAAGGGGAAAAGGAAGGTTTAATGAGCGGATGGTTCATGAGGCGGTAGAGGTAGAAGGTGAGAAGGATTATCTTAAAGGTTCCATAGAGCATTTCACTACCCAGTCCCTAGGTGAATACCTGAAGCGGATGGATAGATATGCTAAATTGACCGTAGAGGAGGGGAGGGGAAGAGCAGGATGGCTAAAGGTTCTCTTCCATCCCCCTTTTACCTTTTTTAAGATGTATATCATAAAAAGGGGCTTCTTGGACGGTATCCCTGGTCTGATCTTGGCCCTCTGCCATTTCTACTATACTTTCAATAAGTATGCGCGGTTAAAAGTAGGAAAGTAGGTTTTTTCCTTTGATACTTTCTTACCCCGGGCGAAGCGAGGGTAGATGAGGGTTCCCGTTCTTATGTATCATAAGGTTTCTCCGGGGGAAAAAGAGAAGTATAGAGTAAGCCCGGAGAGATTCAATAGCCAGATAGCATATCTCTTTAAGAAGGGATATCAGACTATCTCTCCCAATGAGCTATTAGGGTTTATTAGAGAAGGAAAAGCTTTGCCGAAGAGACCGCTGCTCATCACCTTTGATGATGGCTATAGAGATAACTTTACCTATGCCTATCCCATCCTCAAGAGGTATAGATTCCAGGCAACGATATTCCTGGTCACCCAATATATTGGTAAGAAGAATGAATGGAGCGGGGGAGATGAGGAGATCCTCTCCTGGGAGGAGATTGGGGAGATGAGAGAAGAAGGCCTCTCCTTCGGCTTCCATACCCACACTCACCCCAATCTCTTAGAACTATCCCCAGATAAAGCATTATTTGAGATCAGAGATTCCAGAAGAATACTGGAGGAGAGATTGGGAGAAGCGATCAGATTCTTTGCCTATCCCTATGGAAAGTTCAATCTTGAGATTAGAGACCTGGTGGAGGAGGCGGGCTACCTGGGAGCATTCTCTACTCTTCCCGGAAAGAACGGTAGAGATGAAGACCCTTTTCTCTTGCGCCGGATACTCATTCGTGGCTCCGATACAAAACTCCATTTCATGCTAAACCTAAAACTGGGGAGAAGCAGGATATAATAAAGGCAAAATTGAAAGGCGCGATAGTGGGAGAGTGATGGATAAGAAGGTGGATCTGAGCAAAGTACAAAGGATACTGGTGATAAAGTTCAAGCATATTGGGGATGTGTTATTGATGGTTCCCACGCTACGTGCCTTAAGGGAAAGGTTTCCTAAGGCATACATTGCCTGTCTGGTGAATAAGGGGACAGAGGAGATGCTCACTGGGAATCCCTTGATTAATGAGGTTTTAACTTTCGATCGTTCCCTAAAGAAATTACCTAGGATAAAAAAGATAGTCAAGAGTCTAAGATGGGCAAAGGGCATAAGGGATAAGGGGTTTGATTTAGCCATAGATTTGGGAGGCGGGGATCGGGGGGCAGTGCTCTCCTTTTTTAGTGGGGCAAAGATAAGGGCCAGTTTCGGTGTCCCCAGAGAAAAGATTACTTTTAAAAATCTCTTCCCTAAATTAGGGTATCTCCTCTTCCACTGGCACTTCAAGGGGAAGGGGGCCCTAGGAAGGAGACTTCTCTTCACCCATCTTGTAAAGCCTTCCGGGATAAGGGAGCATACCATAGAGCACGATCTGAATGTGGTCAGAAACTTAGGGATCGATACCAGGAATAAGGAACTGGAGATATTTGTCTCTGATGAAGATAAAAGATATATCGAAAGTCTGTTAAGAGAGAAGGGAATAGAAAAGGAGGAGAGATTAACCATTATCCATCCCATCTCGAGATGGAGAGAGAAGGAGTGGAGGGATGAGGGATTTGCCCGGGCCGCTGACTACCTCATTAGTAGGTATCATTCTAAAGTAATCTTCACCTCTGGTCCAGGGGAGAGGGAGAAAAGAAGGGTGGCAGAGATAATTAGCCTCATGAAAGAAAAACCAATCGATCTTTCCGGCACCCTTACCCTGAAACAACTGGTTGCCTTAATTGAGAGAAT
>DLMW01000053.1:0-4365 GCA_002478245.1 bacterium UBP18_UBA7526 | reverse complement strand
GCCTTAATTGAGAGAAGCAATCTCTATCTCGGCCTGGATAGCGCCCCCCTGCACATCGCCAGTGCTTTAAAGAAACCCTTGATCGCTCTCTTCGATCCCACGAGCATTCCCGAATGGGCGCCGAGAGGAGGAAATCGGATCGTCCTCTCTCTGGAGTCCGGGAGCGAAGAGGTTATTAAAGCATTGGATGAGGAGTTAGAGGGGAAAGAGAATGTTTAAGAAGGATCTCTTAACTTTAAAGAGAGGAAGCTGGAGAATAAAATTAAAGAAAAAATATCAGGGGCTTCTCGAAAGGGCAGGCCTGGAGGATCCGGATCTTCTCTTTGGGCGGGAGGGGGCAAGACTCCTAGATGATAGCCAGCGTTCGCATATCTTCTCCTTTAGGGTAAATGGGAAGAGGGTTGTCCTGAAGGAGTATAAGCCCCGGGGGATAGGGAAGGCCTGGACCGACCTCTGGCGACCTTCGAAAGCAATAAGGGAGTTTGTATTGGGCAATAGGCTCTTTGAGGCAGGGATCCCAGTGGCCGAACCCTTAGCAGTAGGAGAGAAGAGAAACCTCCGTCGGTTAAAGAAAAGCTTTCTCATCACTTTAGAACTCTCCTCAGGTACCAACTTAAGCCTTTATCCAGGTAACCTTCATCCTCCCTTAAGTAAGGAGAAGATCAAGGAGAAGAGGGAGTTTATTCTAAAGTTAGCAGAAAGTATTAGGGAGATCCATAATAAGGGCTTCACCCATGGGGATCTGAATACCAGCCACATCATGGTGGGAGAAGGCAGGTTTTACTATCTTGACTTTGAGAATGCGCGCTTAAGGGGGAGGGCCTCGGACTTCAGATGGATAAAGGACTTGGCAAGACTAAATGAATCCCTGCCCCCTTGGATTACCAAGACGGATAAGTTGCGGTTCTATAAGGAATATGCTAAGGGAAACAGGGCAAAAGAGAAGAAGGTAAGAAGGTACCTGAGAAGGATTGAGAGGAGAACAATGGAGAAGAGAGGATAGAGGCTATGGATTTAAAAGAGAAGATCGTTAAGAGGAAGGCCAGGATTGGGATTCTGGGCCTGGGCTATGTTGGCCTCCCCTTAGCAGTTGAGTTCGCCCGGGCAGGATTCGAGGTAACGGGAATAGACATTGATAGGGAGAGGGTAAGGGGCATCAAGATGGGAAGGCATAATATTGAGGATGTGGGGAGGGAAGAGGTAGTCCAACTAATAAGGGAAGGGTCTTTGAAACCCACCTGGGACTTTGAGGCCCTAAAGGGACGCGATGTAGTCATCATCTGTGTTCCCACTCCTTTAAGAAAGACAAAGGATCCCGATATCTCCTACATCATCTTTGCCACAAAGAAGATCGCCCAATACTTGGAGGATAATGAGCTAATCGTTTTAGAGAGCACTACCTACCCGGGTACCACGCGGGAGATCATCCTTCCCATCCTGGAAGAGACCGGAAAGAGATTCTATCTTGCCTTCTCCCCAGAAAGGATCGATCCGGGGAATAGAGCTTATACCTTAAAGAATACGCCAAAGATCGTCTCCGGGATTACTAAAGAGTCTAGCCGCTTGGCTAAGGCTTTATACCAAGAGATCGTGGATGAGGTCATTACCGTCTCCTCAACCGAGGTAGCAGAGATGGTCAAACTCTTAGAGAATACCTTCCGCAGTGTAAATATCGGCCTAGTGAACGAGATCGCCTTAATGTGCCATAGGTTGGGCATAGATGTCTGGGAGGTGATCGAGGCCGCAAAGACAAAGCCTTTCGGCTTCATGCCCTTCTACCCTGGACCGGGATTGGGAGGCCACTGCCTCCCTGTTGATCCCCACTATCTCTCCTGGAAACTGAAGACCCTGGACTTCTATGCGCGCTTCATCGAATTAGCGGGAGAGATAAATAGCAAGATGCCCGAGTTTTTAGTAGAGAGAATAGAGGATGCCCTGAATAAGAAGGAAAAAGCCCTTAAGGGTTCGAGGGTCTTAATCTTAGGGGTGGCCTATAAGAGGGATGTCTCAGATACTCGGGAATCCCCGGCCCTGGATATCATCAAGATATTAGAGAAGAAGGGAGCAAAGGTCCGCTATCATGATCCCCACGTTCCCAAACTGAGACTGGATGGAAAGATGCTCAAATCTCAAGAATCTCCCTTATTAGAGAGGCAGGATTGCGTAGTCATCGTTACCGATCATACCATCTTCAATTATCCTGAGATTGTGAGAAGGGCCAGATTAATCATCGATAGCCGGAATGCCACAAAGGGAATAAAGAATAGAAAGATTGTCAAACTCTGATGAAAACCGAAGGAGAGAAAGGATGAGAAGAAAAGGGCCCAAGATTATTCTAGGAGTGGTCTTAGTTTCAATTGTTGCTATCCTTCTGATCACCACCTTAGTTCCTATCTCGCCCGGGATGCTCTCTAAGTTCGGGGTCTCTTTGGATGAGATCTTAGCCAAGGTGGAGGTTAAGATAGGCCGCAAGGTAAGTATCGAAGACTTCCGACTCTATCTCTTAAGAGGAGGGACATTCGAGAATATCGTGATCGCTAACCATAAAGACTTCTCTAAGGCCCCTTTCTTAAAGACAGATAAGATGGTAGTTAAATATGCTCTCCTTCCCCTCATTCATAAAGAGATAGTCATTAAGAAGGTCGTTCTGGTCAGGCCCCAGATACTCGTTGAGAGGAATAAAAAGGGTAAGTGGAGCTTCTCTGATCTGGCAAAGGCGCAGATGTCTGATAAAAGGGTAAAGGGGGTTTACCCCCTTAACCCCTCTAGCCCGCGTCTTGCCCCAAAGGAAGAGGAACCCAAGAAGATGGCGGTTATGGTCAGAAGCATTATTCTTCAGAAGGGAAGAGCAATCTTTAATGATGAGCTTATCCCTCAGATTATCACCATAGAGGACCTCAATATCCGGGTAAGTAATATTTCCCAAGAGAAGAAAGCAGATTTTGATATCCGTCTAATTATCCCGGGAAAGATGGCCTCCCCCCTAAAGGTAAAGGCCTCTCTCAATCCCTTTACCTTGAAGGAAAAAAGGGACATAGATGCCAGAATAGATATCGCTGATCTCGATCTAATCTATTTCGCCCCTTACTATAAACCCTTCCTTCTCGGGAAACTCCAGAGGGCAAGATTGGATATGGGTCTGGATTTAGGAATAAAGGAGAAGATATCCTCCAAAGGGAGGGTCGCCTTAAACGATCTGGTCTTCATTCCCCCCAAAGGGCCTCCTTTACCAATAAAGTTTGAGAGTCTGGCTAGCAATCATGATCTGCGGATCGATTTAGAGAAGAGTAATATCGATATCGAGAGGATGAACCTGAATCTAGACGATGTATCCCTGAATGCTAAAGGCAAGATAAAGGATTTTAGGAAAGAGCGGGAATTGGACCTCTCACTTTCCACCAATCAGATTCCACTGGACAAGGCAAAGGCTTTAATCTCCTCCTTTGTGAAGAGACCTATTTTAGAAGAAATAGAGGCCTCAGGAACCATTGACCTGAAGGCTAATCTAAAGGGAAGGCTAAGGGAAGTCGAGATAGATGGGGTGCTCAACCTAAATGATGATACCATCAAGTATGCTAAGATTAATCAGCCCTTGCGCAATATAAAGTCGAGTATCAAGTTTAATAAAAGGGATATCGATATTCCCAGGCTCTCTGCCCATCTGGGAAGTTCCCAGCTGGCCCTTAAGGGCCAGATTATTAACTTCAGGAACCCAGAGCTAAATCTTCTCTTAACTTCTGATAAATTGGTCCTAAATGAACTGGCCAATATCACTACAGAGCCTTCCCTAAAGAAAGGACCGGCCATAGAAGGGACTGCTTCTTCAAATACCAGGATAACCGGCCCCATAAAGAGGATAAAGCTTGCTGGGAATATGGGCATCCCCCGACTCAAAATCAATAAACTGGAACTGTCCAATAGTGATCTGGACTATAGTCTCCAGTTGAGAGAGAGACTCCTTGATATCAAATCCCTCAAGACCAATCTCTATCAAGGGAGCCTCAAGGCCTCGGGCGGCCTGGATCTATATGACCCCCAAAGATTAGGCTACTCCTTGAAGACTGAGGCTCGGGAAATTGACCTGAATAAACTCTTGACCGCCAATACCGAATTAAAGGATAGGTTCTATGGTACCCTGGGATTGGATTTAGAGATGAAGGGCAAAGGAATAGACCAAAAAGATCTAGAAAGGTATGCCACAGGAAAGGGCTATCTGAATCTCACGAAGGGAAAGATTACCGGCATCACCATCCAGAAGGAACTCATCAGGTTCTTACTGAGCGTCCTCCAGATACCAGAGATAAAGGAGATTCACTACCATAGCCTCTCTGGCCACTTTAACTTAGCAGAAGGAGAAGTAAAGAC
>DLMW01000085.1 GCA_002478245.1 bacterium UBP18_UBA7526 | reverse complement strand
ACCGTTCTTGCTAATCGGGCATTTACCACTCTTATCTTCTCTTTGGCATTCATCATGGCCAAGATACCTGGCTCTACTATCTTCCTAAAGACAATCATAATGCTCACCGGGTTTCCCGGAAGTCCGAAGACTATTTTCCCTTTTACCTTAGCAATAATGGTTGGCTTCCCGGGCTTTATGGCCACTCCTTGAGTCAAAACCTTACCTTTAGTCAAGGAACTCATCACCTTTAAAGTCAAATCATAAGTACCCACCGAGCTTCCTCCAGAGATGAGAACCATATCTGCTTTAGATAACGCCTCCTCTATCTTCTCTCTTAGAATCCTAGGATCGTCTTTAATAATTTCAAAGGGAATGGGTTCTCCCCCACACTTCTCAATCTGGGCAGATAGGGAGTAGGTATTCATATCCCTGATCTGACCGGATTCTGGCTTTCTCTTCGGTTCAATGAGTTCATCTCCGGTAGGGATGATGGCCACTCTCGGTTTCTTAAATACCTTTATCCTAGTAATCCCCAATCCGCTCAAGGCAGCGATATCCTGTGGTCTTATCCTGTGCCCTTTTGTTAATAGAACCTCTCCCTTTCTAATATCCTCCCCTCTCTGGGCAACATTCTCCCCAGGAGTCAGGGCCTTCCTTATTAAGATCTTTTTCCCTTTAATCTCTGCATATTCCAGCATCTCCACGCTATCTGCGCCTTTGGGCATCATGGCCCCAGTATCTATCTTTATTGCTTCGCCCTCCTTGACCTCTTTCTTGGGAACCTCACCGATCTTTACTTCACCAATCAAAGATAGAGAAACAGGTTTTTCTTCACTTGCCCCAAAGGTATCTAGCGCTCTAACCGCATAGCCATCCATCATGGCCTTAGTAAATGGCGGCAGGTCGTCGGGAGAGATGACGTCAGTTGCCACGAACCTATCCAGGCTCTCACTAACCTTTATGGTTTCAGCCCCCATAAGTCTTATCTTCCCTAAAATCCTTTTTGCCTCATCTACTGTCTTCAACTCCAACATTTTACTCCCTCGAGACGCGAATTGTCGTGCCGTTTTCGCGTTTCAAAAGATTATCTTCCCTTCGATAAACTTTAGGATGCGCCTGTCTTTGGGATCGGTAAAGATCTCTTGAGTCCTTCCCGACTCAATGATCCTCCCCTCAAATAGGAAGCTAGCCTCATGGGCGAGACGAGTTGCCTGGAAGATATTGTGGGTAGCAATAACGATGGTGGTCTTGAATTTTTCATTGATGTACTTTATTAATTCCTCAATTATGGCCACATTCCTGGGATCGAGATCAGATGTTGGCTCATCAAGAAAGAGGATCTCTGGCTCCAGGACCATGGCCCTGGCGATAGCTACCCTCTGTTTCTCTCCTCCAGAAAGGTTCCTTGCCCTCTTATGCTCATAGCCTCTGAGGCCTACTACTCTTAAGGCTTTTCTTACTTTCCTAGAGACCCTCCTCCTATTCTCTCTTCTCACCTTTAGTCCATAGGCAATGTTCTCATAGACAGAGGTATTGAAGAGGACGGGCTTCTGGAAGACCAGGGTCATCCTGCGCTGGAGCTCCAAACGGTTATTCTCCTTTAGCGCCTTTTCATCGAAGTAGATCTCCCCAGAGGTTGGCTCTTCTAAGAGGTTTAAGAGGCGCAGCAAGACGCTCTTTCCCACGCCACTCGGCCCGACTATGGCATGTATCCTTCCTCTCTCCAACCCAAGATCTACCTTCTTTAGAATGGCCTCCCCATCATATTCCTTCGTTAGATTATGAGTTCGGATGATAAACTTTCTCATTCTCTAATCCTCGGTAAGTAATATAACCCAGCATTGACCAGGAAGGCAATGAGCAAGAGTATAATCCCTAAGGCCAAGGCGAGTGAAAAGCTCCCTTTTCCGGTCTCTAAGGCAATGGCGGTAGACATCACTCGGGTAACCCCTCTGATATTCCCCCCCACGATCATGGCTGCTCCGATCTCAGTAATTACCCTTCCAAACCCAGCGATTAGTGCTGCCAGGATGGCTACTTTTGCCTCTCTTAAGACGGTCAAGGTTGTCTGGATTCCTGTTGCCCCAAGGGAGATGGCACTCTTTGTAATGGCCGGGTCCACGCTCCTCACCGCTACTAAGGATAAGGCACCGATAATGGGGGTAGCTAAGATAGTCTGGGCAGTGATCATGGCTCCTGGGGTATAGAGAAGGCCCAACATACCCAAGGGACCCTGGCGGGAAAGGAGGAGATAGACGAAGAGCCCCACCACTACTGTGGGAAGAGCGAAGCAGGTATTGAGTATGGTAGTTATCACTCCCCTTCCCGGAAATTTATGAAGTCCGACCAATGCTCCCAGAGGGATACCAAGGCATGAGGCCAGAAGAACCGCAGTTCCTGAGATGCGCAGGGATAGGAGTATAATGGTATAGGTCTCCCGGTCAAAAGTAAGGAGCAGGCGAAAGGCCTCTTTAAGTCCTGTTAATATGTAATCCATCCTATTCCCCTAAGGGATAGAAGAGGGGTTCTCCAAACTCCGCTACACCAAACTCCCTTATCATCTTTTTTCCTTTATCCGAGATTAGAAAATTAATAAACTCTCTACCCCATCTATAGTTAATATGAGGATATTTTTCAGGGTTAACTGATATCACGCTGTATGGGTTATATAATAGTTGGTCTCGCTCATAAAGAATAACCAAGTTTGTTCTATCTTTATAGGATAGATGAGTGGCGCGATCTGTGAGACAATAGGCTCTCTTCTGGCTTGCGATAACTAAAGTAGCCCCCATCCCCTGTCCTGTCTCCTGATACCATTCACCCTCTGGGATTAAGCCTGCTCTTTGCCAGAGCATTCTCTCCCTTTTATGGGTTCCGGAATCATCCCCTCGGGAGATGAAGGGCGCTTTTTTATGAGCAATAGCGGTTAAGGCAGAGATTACTCCATTTATTCCCCTGATCCTCGCTGGATCATCCTCTGGTCCAACAATGACGAAGTCATTATACATGACGCTTGTTCTATTTACCCCATACCCTTCCTTTATAGATCTCTCCTCGGCCTCTGGATCGTGGACCAGGATGAGGTCACAATCCCCATTCTTTGCTAATTGGATGGCCTTCCCCGTTCCGCAGGCAATGACCTCTACCTTTACCCCTGCCTCTTTCTCAAAGGCAGAAATCAGGGCATCGAGAAGACCGGAGTTCTCCACGCTTGTTGTAGTAGCTAAAATAAGATGCGGGACCTCTCTCCTACATCCCAGAGTAAAAACCGCAATGCAGATTAGCGCTGAGGCAATTAGTTTGTTAGTTACCCAGTTTCCCAGTTGGCCAGTTAACGGACGGGACACTTTCCCCTTTATTCGCGAGAATTCGCGTCTTTCCATTTCTTGCTCCGTGCCATTCGCAATAATTCGCGTCATAAAAAAACCAGCTCCCGTGGGCTTCCAGAAGCTGGTTTAAATCTCCTTTCCAAGCACGGGAGGTATCCCGATTTCTCGGGATGCCCTATCGTCCCCCCACCATATCCCGATTTATCGGGACTTAGGTGGGTGGGATCGGAGCAATATTAAGCCTTCAAAAGTAGTATATCACAACACTACCAGATGTCAAGAAAAATCTAAAAGAACCTGTCCCAAATTTGTACCACAACGGTTTTAATAATAGCATTTGTTCTTCAAGATTTGCCTCGTTTCTATTTAAAGAAAAAGCCACTACATCTTAAATAAATGACATAGTGGTTCTTCTACTCTTTACTTTCCTACTTTTTACTAGTGAGCGACCTTTCCTGCTACCCAGACTATGGGTTTTAGTCCCGCCCTAACCATTGCCTTGAGAGGTTCCTTGTCTCGGATGAAGTCGGCAACTTTCGGNNTCGATAAAACGCCTAAAATTTAAACTCTTTTAGAATTTGCTGAATAATCTAGCGGGAGAGTAAGATAAACGTTTCAAGGACCTTTTTGAGCCTTTACAGGTATGTGCACTCCCTTATTTGAGGTCTACTATACCATAGAAAGTTAAGTTTACCGACGATATTTACAGGAATATAACATTGTCAAAGTCCAATTTTACCAACAGTAAATTGCACCAGTACCCTTA
>DLMW01000020.1:13306-31310 GCA_002478245.1 bacterium UBP18_UBA7526 | reverse complement strand
ATCCCCGAAGGGGATATCTTGTATATCCGTGATAAGAGAGATGGTAAATGGTATTACAAATAATCTACGCCCCATAGATATGAAATTATCAACGGGGCTATCTCTAACGGGGTAAAGATGGTAGAACAGGAGAAGCTCTTTCAGCCACCAGAGTATTATAAGATCAATAAGGTGATCAAGCGCAATGGCCGAATAGTGGCCTTTAATAGGGAGAAGATCGTCAACTCCATCTATCGGGCAGCGGTGGAGGTGGGGGAGAAGGATCCTGCCCTAGCAGAGAGGCTTGCTGATCAGGTGGTGAGACTCATCAACCAGACCTATCCTGTGGGAGCCATCCCTGCAGTGGAAGAGATCCAGGACTTGATCGAGAAGGTCTTGATGGAGAATGGTCATTACCAGGCTGCCAAGCGTTACATCCTTTACCGGGCGGAGCATGCCCGGATAAGGGAAGGAAGGGAAGAGAGGATCGTTGTTGAGGATAATGTCCCCTATAAGGCCCTGTGGCATGTCTTCACCTGGAACGTAGAGCATAGGTGTGATACTATAGAGAACCTCAATAGGCATATCAGGGAGGGGAGATTCCCCGATCTGGTAAAGGAGGCAGAGGAGGCCTACCATTTGGCATTAAGGAAAGCGGTGGAGAGAATAATTGCCAAAATCGACCAGGGGGTGAGACTGGTTATTGTCGCCGGTCCCTCTTCCTCTGGAAAGACGACTACTACTTTAAAGATAGGCGAGATATTGAATGGGAAAGGGGTGAACTATTACCCTTTAAATCTGGATAACTATTTTAAAGACTTGGAAGAGCATCCTAAGGATGAGTATGGAGACTACGACTTCGAAAACCCCCAGGCCCTTGATCTTCCCCTAATCAACGAGCACCTCTTCCAGCTATTAGAAGGAAAGGCAGTAGAGATGCCCAGATATAACTTCAAGGCTGGGAAGAGAATGCGGGAGAGGAAGAGGTTAAAACTTGAGAAGGATCAGATTCTATTGACCGATTCCCTTCACGGTCTCTATCCCGAGATGACTAGTAAAATTCCGCCCAAGACGAAGTTCAGGTTTTACATCGAGGCTTTATGTCAGATTCGGGATGAGAAGGGAGAGTTCGTGCGCTGGGCGGACTTGAGGATGCTCCGGCGAATGGTGAGGGATTCCTGGCATCGCTCCTACGATCCGGAGAGGACGGTAGGCCACTGGCACTATGTGAGAAGGAGCGAGAAGAGACACATCGTTCCCTTTACCCATAAAGTAGATTGTATCTTCAATGGTTCCCTTCCCTATGAACTCCCCATCCACAAGAAGTACCTCTTTAAGTATTTCCCTCCCATGGTGAAGAAGTATGAGAAGGACCCCAAGAAGATCGATGCCTACATCCGGGCCAAGAGGGTCCATAATCTTCTGGATCGATTAGATGTAGGGGATGATAGATGCGTTCCCGCCAACTCCCTCCTGCGGGAATTCATTGGGGGAAGCAGCTATAGATATTAAATCTTAAGACCGCTTCTTGAGGCAGGGTGGATGTGCCCTGCTTTTTTGTCGTTTTTTAGCGGAGAATGTTTAAGAAAGGTAAGGAGGGATGACCTATACCTTTAACCTGAAGAATGTTCTATCTCTATTAATCCTTTTCCTGATCCTGGTGGCTGGGGTATCTTTTTATGCTTTCTATATCTCAGCCAGGCCCAAGAGGTTCATAAGTGGTATCAATCCCTCAAGCTTCGGTCTGGAGTATGAGGAGGTAAGTTTTAAGACTATGGATGGGGTTACCCTGAAAGGTTGGTTCATCCCCAAAGAAGGAAAGAAGGCCACCATCATCGTCTGTCACGGATACCCCTTTGACAAGGGGAATATCCTCCCCCTTAGCCTCTTCCTCCATGAGGAATATAACCTCTTCCTCTTCGATTTCCGAGCCATGGGGGAGAGCGAGGGGAGATATACCACAGTCGGTTACCATGAGAAGAAAGATCTGCTTGCTAGTGTAGATTACTTAAAATCAAGGGGAATAGAAAAGATAGGTGCTCTGGGCTTCTCCTTAGGAGGGGCGGTCATTATTATGACCCATAGCCCAGGTATTAAGGCTCTGGTCTCCGATTCTTCCTATGCAACCTTAGACCTCATGATTCATTCCCTCTTCCGGCATTATCATTTCTTGAGATACCCCTTTGTCTTCACTGTGAAGTTATTTTCCAGACTGGTCTTAAAATTCGATACCTCTTCTGTATCTCCCGTGGATACGATAAGGGAGGTTGAGACGCCTATCCTTCTCATCCATGGGGAGAGGGATAGCCAGATTCCAGTGAAGAATGCTCATCTATTGCATGAGGCGGCTCCCCGGAGCGAGCTCTGGATAGTTCCTGGTGCAGATCATGGTGAGGCGAGAGGCCTTGAGCCCAGGGAATATGAGAGAAGGGTCCGGGAATTCTTTGGGAGGAATCTGGGTTAAATTCTACTTGACATTGGTCAAAAAGTACTATAAAATTAACCTGGGGGTGAATGAGATGAGATGGTTTCTCTTTCTCATGGCTAGTCTCTGGACCATAGCGGGCATCTTCTTTCTTGGGGCTGCTAAAAAGGCAAAGGAGATATCTAATAAACTAATGAAGAATCTGAAGGCAGTGGGTTTTGTTCCCTTGATTATTGGGATATTACTCATCTTTTCTGCTCACTCAGGCAGACGTTACCCAAACCTGGTAATTATTATTGGCCTTCTTGCTCTAGCAAAAGGGTTTTTCTTTATCTTTGCTTCAGAGAAGAAAGCCAGGCCTTTGATAGATTGGTGGCTTGAGGCTTCTTTGGGTATCTATCGGCTCTGGGGATTGATTGTTCTTGCCCTGGGAATCTTTTTCTTCATTCGTGTAGCCTAAAAGGGGGAAAAGAATGCCTATCTGGTTAGGGGTGGTATTAATCGTTGGCTTGGTTGCTTTCTTTGTTATGCAGCGGAAGAAAGGGAAGAAGTAATAATCCGAAATTAGAAGTCAGCCTCTCCGCTGGATGCTGAAGAGGCAAGGGCCACTAGCCCTTCACTCCGTTTCTCTCGCTCCAGAGGGGCAGGGACAATAAGCAGGGGTACCCCTGCTTATTGCTTTTGAGGGAAAGATGTGCTAAGATGGGGATGGAGGATAAGAGATGATTGGACTATCCACCGCCTGGCGTTCGGGTGAGGTAAAGGATGCAAAGGAATTACTCTCTCAACTTGAAGGGATTGGGATAAAAGGAATAGAACTCGATTATCGCATAAGTGAGAAGACCTTCAGAGAGATACTTCCTTCCTTAAAGAAATCCTTCTCTATCCTAAGCATCCATAACTTCTTCCCCATTCCTGAGATCTTAAATGAGGGGAGTGGAGATGCTTTTCTGCTCTCCAGTCCGGATGAGGAGGAGAGGGGGAGGGCAGTAAAATATACTAAGAAGACCATTGAAATTACCCAGGGATTGGGAGCAAAAGCAGTTATTCTGCATCTGGGCAAGGTGGAGACGGATCCGGAGACGGAGAGACTCTTCCTCTTATATAATAGGGGGAAGATCTCTTCTTTCTCGGGGAGAAGAACCATCCATAGGATTAAAAGGGAAAGGGGAAATAAGAAAAAAAGATATCTTGATGCTGTTCTTTTTAGTCTCTCAGAACTCAATAAATTTGCTTTAAGAAGAGGCGTTCTTTTAGGAATAGAGAACAGGGTCTATTCCCACGAAATCCCAGACTTCAGCGAGATAGAACTAATCTTAGAGAAGTTTAAGGGGGGAGCAGTAAGATACTGGCACGATGTGGGCCATGCTGCGGTTCAGGAAAACTTAGGGCTATTGAGCCACAAAGGATTGCTTGAGAATTATTCCCCTTATCTGGTAGGCGTTCATTTTCATGGAGTGAGGGGTTACGAGGACCATCTTGCTCCAGGGCCGGACGAGATAGACTACGAACTGATAAAGAGACATCTCAAGCCCCAGACCATTAAGGTAATGGAACCCCATCCCAAGGTGAGCAAAGAAAAGTTAAAGGAAGGCCTGGCCTTTCTCCAAAAGATGGGCATAGAATAACCCTTCCCTACTCCCGAGATGGGGAAGGGTTAAAGTTCCCTAAGATTTTTTGACAGCGGTTGAGGAAATTTGGTATAATAAGAGTGTTATAAGGAGGAAAAGGATGGAGAACCTGGCCATAATCGTTGCTGCCTTAGCGGTAGTCTTAATAATTATCATCAGTTTTGTTTTCTTAAAGTTAGCCTCTGGCAAACAGGTACCTCCTAAATTAAGTGAAGATCTGGGAGCGATTAAGAGCGTTATGGAGAACCTAGAGAGGATGGTTCCGGAGATTAAGAGTGGGGTGGATCTGGGAACTGAGGCCCAGAGAGCCCTGCAGCAGAATCTGGCCCAGACAGCCCAGGCCGTGGAGAGAATAAAAAGCGCCTATGAGGAGAGGAAGGTCCTGGAGGATGCTACCAGATCCTCAATCAAGAGCCTGGAGAGAATCATTGCTGGTACCACCGCTAAGGGGAAAGCGGGAGAGAACATCTTAAGGGAGGCCCTGAGGGGATTTCCTCCCGAGATGGTCACCACTGGTTTTCGGGTAAAAGGACAGATAGTGGAATTTGGACTAGTTCTACCCAATAAGAAGGTTCTGCCCATTGACTCCAAGTGGCCCGCGGCCGATCTTCTAGATCAGTTAGAGAGAGAGGAGAATGAAGAGATACGGGCTGAGATTATGGAAAAGATTGAAAAGGAGGTGGAGAAACGCACCAAGGAGATCACCCAATACATCGATCCCGCAGTAACTACTCCCCAGGCGGTTGCCGCTATTCCCGATGCTGCTTATAGCGTCTGTAAGAGAGCCCATATTGAGGCCTACCGGAGAAACGTCATCCTCATCTCCTATTCCCTGGCTGTTCCCTATCTACTAACCTTTCTAAATTTAAATCTTCAGTATGCGCGAACTGTGGATGTGGAAAACCTCTCCCATTATCTGATGAACATCAGGCGCAACTTAGACGAGATGGATAGTGTCTTAGAGAATTATATTGAGGGAGCAAGCTCCCGCATCACCAATGCGGCCATTAAGTATCGGGAACTAATCGGCTCCATTCGTGGTTCTCTGATTGCCTTAGAATCTAGTAAGCCAAGTGAGAAGAAAGAGTAAAAAATTAAAATTCATCTGCGATAGGATGCTCGGCACCCTAGCGAGGTTCTTGAGGATTTTGGGTTATGATACCCTCTATCCTGAAGAAGCAAGGGATGCCGAGCTCTTATTTTTGGCCTCTACCCAAGGAAGGATTCTCTTAACCCGGGATACTAAGATGGGGACCAGGATCTCCCCCAATGTCTTTGTCTTAGAGAGTGCTCTCCCTGAGGAGCAGTTAGAGAGAGTGGTCAAGAGATTCAAATTAAAGACAGGGGATAATCTCTTTACTAGATGCCTAGTGTGTAATACCCTTTTAGTAGAAGTGGAGAAGAGAGAGGTGAAGGAAAAGGTTCCTCCCTATGTCTTCAAGCATCACAATAAGTTTGCTAAGTGTCCAGAATGCAAGAAGTATTACTGGTCGGGGACCCATATGGAGAGGATGGAGGAGAGGATAAAGAGATGGGGGGAGTGGATGTAGTAATTGAGGAAAGTGAGCAATGCAAAATGAAATGAAGTTTGCGCCTTGTTATTTGAGATTAGATAAAGAAGAGTTAAAGAAGAGGATAAAGAAGGCCTATAAGATTTTGGAGGAGTGCCGACTCTGTCCCAGGGAATGCAAGGTAAATAGGATAAGGGGAGAGAGAGGATTCTGTAAGTCAGGCGCCCTTCCCATTGTCTCCAGTTTTGGCCCCCACTTTGGGGAAGAGCCCCCTCTGGTTGGTACCCATGGCTCAGGGACCATATTCCTGACCTGGTGTAACCTAGGATGCCTCTACTGCCAGAACTATGCCATCAGCCATTTAGGAGAAGGTAGCGAGATATCCTTGGAGGAATTCGCCTCCCAGATGCTCTCCTTACAGAGGAGGGGATGCCATAATATAAACTTTGTTACCCCTACCCACTTCGTTCCCCAGATATTGGCTGCCTTAGCGATGGCCATTGAGAAAGGCCTGAATCTCCCTTTGGTCTATAATACTGGAGGATATGATAGAATAGAAACCTTGAAACTTCTGGAGGGGGTCTTTGACATCTATATGCCAGATATCAAGTATTCTCATTCAGAGGTTGCTTTAGAATATTCCTCTGGGGCAAGCGACTACCCAGAGGTCATCAGGAAGGTGCTAAGAGAGATGCACCGCCAGGTAGGGGATTTGGTGATTAAGGATGGTATCGCCCAAAGAGGCCTTCTCATCAGGCATCTGGTTCTACCGAATAATCTTGCGGGAACAAAGGAAGCCATGCGTTTTATTGCCCAGGAACTCTCAAAGGATTCCTATGTCAATGTCATGGCCCAGTATCGTCCAGAGTATAAGGCCTACCAGTATCCAATGCTTAATCGACCCCCCACTGCGGAAGAGTACCAAGAAGCAGTGGAGATGGCGAAGAAGGAAGGATTACATAGATTTGCCAGGGACAAGATAATCTTTCTCTGGAGATGAGATGGAAGAGAAGATTAGAAGGATTGTGGATCTGATTCTGGGTTCTAAATATACTGTAGCTTTGACCGGAGCGGGAATAAGTACGGAGAGTGGAATCCCAGACTTCAGGACTCCAGGAGAGGGTTTATGGGAGAAGCTACCCGCGGCCAGTTTTTCTACCTGGGCTTTCAAGATAAATCCAAAAGGCTTATATAAGCATGGGATGGTTATGTTCGGGAAGCTCTTAGCCGCCAAACCCAATCCCGCACATAAGATGTTAGCCATCTTAGAAGAGAAGGGATTACTCAAAGCGGTCATTACCCAGAATATAGATGGATTACATCATAAGGCGGGGAGTAAGAAGGTCTTTGAGATCCACGGACACTTAAGGACGGGAACCTGCATGAAGTGCGGGAAGAAATATAGGATGGATGAGATTATGAAAAAGTTAGAGGAGGGGGGACTCCCTCCGAGGTGTGATGATTGTAAAAAGGTTATCAAGCCGGATGTCGTTCTATTTGGGGATAGCCTTCCCCCTGAAGAATACGGTAAATCATGGGATGCCGCAAAAAGATGCGATCTCATGTTGGTCTTGGGTTCCTCTCTGGTCGTTGCTCCCGCGAGCGGTCTACCCGCAGTTGCCTTAGAAAATGGAGCAAAACTGGTCATCATGAATAAGATGGCTACAGGATATGATAGAGAGGCAGAGGTGGTCATCCATGAGCCCTTAGGTAAGACAGCAGAGGCCATTCTGAAAGAATTGGAATCGCGGACTTAAGAATAATAGTATGTGGATTTGCTATAATGAAAAAAAGAGGGGGTGAGAGGAATGGGAATAAGGATACTTATTGGGATATGCTGTATGGCTTTGCTCATCATGGTTACTGGCTGCGCCATGCTTAGTCCAGGAGTTCCCGTGGGTTCAGTGCCTACTGGGCTAGTATATACCGGGGCTACTGGCCCGGTAAGTGCAGCTGTGGCTAACTATCCTGAGTATAAGGTAATCGGTCCAGCCGTAGGGACGTCGTCAACAGTCGGAGTCCTCGGAATAATCGCAGCGGGAAATGCTGGTATTAGTGAAGCCTACCAGGATGCTATCAGGCGTGTTTGGGCTGATGCTTTGGTCGATGTTCAGGTGGATCAAAAGGTTACGTCGGTATTGGGGTTGTTCAGTAAACATACCACCATTGTGAGAGGCACGGCCATCAAGTTTGTGAAGTAAAGAGAAGGATCGAGATAGTGCGTTTTACTGATGGAAGGGAAAGCCCTGTCCTCAGGATGGAGCTTTCCCTTTTCATTTGACAATTTAGGGGAAATAGGATATACTATCTATCAGCAATTGGTGAACAGTAATCAGTAGAGTAGAAGAGTAAGAGAGTAGGGATACTTTCTTATCCGAGCGAAGCGAGGGGAAGATGAAGGTGAGAAGGGTAAGGGGAACGAGGGATATCCTTCCCGACAGGATAAGACAGTGGCAGTATATCGAAGAGACCGCTCGGGAAGTTCTGGAGAACTTTGGATTTCAGGAGATAAGGACCCCTCTCTTTGAAAAGACCCCTCTCTTCTCCCGAAGCATTGGTGAGGCCACGGACATCGTGGTCAAGGAGATGTATACCTTTAGGGATAAGAAGGGAAGGTCTCTCACCTTAAGACCAGAGGGGACAGCACCCATTGTTCGCGCTTATTTAGAGAATAGGCTTCCTACCCCAGCCAAGTTATACTACCTTGGCCCATTCTATAGATACGAAAGGCCCCAAGCAGGGAGATACCGGGAGTTCTATCAGATCGGAGCAGAGACCATAGGAAGCGACTCCCCAGCAAGCGATGCCGAGATCATCTCCCTCACCATGACTCTCCTTAAGAAGCTCGGACTGAAAGACCTCGTTCTTCAGTTGAATGGTGCTGGTTGTAAGAGATGTCAGCCAGATTATAAAAAGGTATTGAAAGACTATTTTAGAGAGAAATTGAATTCTCTTTGCGCTGACTGCAAGAGACGTTATAGAAAGAATCCCTTACGCATCTTAGACTGTAAGAGTAAAAGATGCCAGAGGTATCTCGCCCAGGCTCCCGCCATATCTGATTATCTCTGTGACGAATGTAAGAAAGGACTGGATGAAGTAAAGGACTATCTCGATACCTTAAAGATTGGATATACCATTAACCCTAGGTTGGTGAGGGGTCTGGATTACTATACCAGGACAGCCTTTGAGATCATCAGTAAGGGATTAGGCGCCCAGAACGCCATCGCTGCTGGAGGGAGGTATGATGATCTGGTTGAAGATCTGGGTGGTCCTTCCACCCCAGCAGTAGGGGTTGCCCTGGGTACGGATAGATTGATCTTGGCCTTGGAGAGAGAGGGGGTTAGACCCCCAATTGCGGAGGGTATAGATATCTATCTTGCTTCCTTAGGGGAGAGGGCGAATAGGAGAGGCTTTACTTTAGTCCAGAGATTAAGAGAAAAGGATCTAAAGGTAGAGGGAGTCTTATCTTCCAAAAGTCTCAAAAGTCAGTTAAGACGGGCAAATAGATTGGGGGCAAGATATGTCCTTATCCTGGGGGAAGAGGAACTCACTAAGAGGAAGGCAATACTTAAGGAGATGGCCACAGGCAAACAAGAAGAGATGCCTTTAAAGAGAATAGTAGAAAAGATGAGTGAGAAAGTGAGGAAGCGAAGCGAGGGGTTATGAAGAGAACCCATTCCTGTGGAGAGTTGAAGAAGAAGGACATAGATAAAGAGGTCACCCTTTGTGGCTGGGTTCAGAAGCGAAGGGACCACGGAGGGCTCATCTTCATCGATCTGAGGGACCGGGAGGGGATTACCCAGGTGGTCTTCAACCCTAAGATATCCAAAGAATCACATAGAAAGGCCCAGGGATTGAGAAGCGAATATGTCTTAAGTGTTGGGGGAAAGGTCTCCCCAAGACCCAGGGGAACGGAGAATAAGAGCCTTCCCACGGGAGAGATTGAGGTCTTGGCTTCAAAACTTGAGATATTGAACGAGTCCCAGACCCCACCCTTCGAGATCGCTGATAGGGTAAAGGCCTTAGAGGACTTGAGATTAAGGTATAGATATCTCGATCTACGCAGAAGGCCCATGCAGGAAAATATCATATTGAGGCATAGGGTGGCGAAGGCTACCAGGGACTTCTTAGATAAAAAAGGTTTCATAGAGGTCGAGACCCCAATCCTGACCAAGAGCACCCCAGAGGGAGCCCGGGACTATTTGGTTCCTTCAAGAGTAAACCCAGGAAGATTCTTCGCCCTTCCCCAATCCCCTCAGCTATTCAAGCAGATGCTTATGGTCGCGGGCTTTGATAGATACTTCCAGATTGCCCGCTGTTTTCGCGATGAGGACTTGAGGGCAGATAGGCAGCCAGAGCATACCCAGATAGATCTCGAGGCCTCCTTTGTAGAACCAGGGGATATCTACGCTTTAATAGAGGAGATGATGTCCTATCTCTTTAAGGCTACTTTGGGAGTGAGGATAAAGAGGCCCTTTCCTATCACTACCTATCAAGAGGTGATGGATAGATTCGGAACGGAAAAGCCAGATATTAGATTCGACCTGGAACTTATCGATGTTACCGAGATTGGGAAAGAAGGGGACTATAGGATATTTAAGGAAGCAGCCTCCATTAAGGGAATAAGGGCCCCTAAAGGAGAAAACTTAAGTCTCAAGGAGATAGAAAAGCTCTCCGAGATTGCCCTGGTCTATGGGGCAAAGGGCCTCGCCTGGCTTAAGGTGACCAAGGAGGGGATGGCTAGCCCAATCGCTAAGTTCTTTAGCGAAAAGGTAAAAAATAGTCTGATGAGAAAGATGAAAGCAGAAGAAGGGGATCTCTTGCTCTTTATCGCTGATAAGCCAGAGATAGCAAATGGGGCCTTGGGCCAGGTGCGTTTAGCCCTGGGCAGAAAGCTGAGACTTATTAATGAGAAGGGGTATAGGTTCCTCTGGGTAATCGATTTCCCTTTATTGGAGTTCGATGAGGAGGAGAAGAGGTTCAAGGCCATGCACCACCCCTTCTGCATGCCCAAGGAAGGGGATCTGCCACTCCTTGAGAAGGAGCCCTTAAAGGTGAGATCCAAGACCTACGATCTGGTCTTGAACGGAGTGGAGCTTGGGACGGGAAGCATCAGGATCCATGATCCCAGACTCCAGAAGAGGGTCTTTCGCCTCCTGGGGCTTGGGGAAGAGGAGATCTCTTTCAAGTTCGGCTTCTTCCTGGAGGCCTTAGAGTACGGTGCCCCTCCTCACGGAGGGATTGCTTTAGGATTGGATAGACTGGTGATGATCATGGCTGGTAGGGAGACGATAAGGGACACTATCGCCTTTCCCAAGACCCAGAGAGCAACCTCCCTGCTCACTGGTTCCCCTTCCCTGGTTAGTGAAGAGCAACTTAAAGAACTGCGGTTGAAGATTGAGAGATGAAGGATGTTTCGTTCTAAGGTGCAAGTGATTCTCTTGGGATTAGCGGTATCCCTGGCATGCGCTCCCAGGAAAGAGGCAAAGGAAGAACCCCCTCGAGGTAAAAGTAACCAAGATCGTTCTAAGTACGGGCGTGGAGGATCGGGCGCCTGTTAACTCAGCTATTGCCTTTCCTAATTCTGGATTGCTGGACCCTCATCGAGGGAGCGAAAGAGCAATAAGGCATCTCTGGTATCAGGGAGAGGAAGAGGTGGCTAAAGGTCTCTTTAAAGGTGGATTCTCCCCGATATAGAACCTGGAGTTATAAAACCATCCTTCCTCAAGAAGACTTCTCTAGAGAAAGGGAATGGATAGAAAGAATTTATTTATAAGATGGCTGCTTGTTTCTGGACTATTCCTCATCCTGGTGTTCATCTCTTCCCCCCTCTTCACCATCCCTCGGCCAAAGCTGAAGGAGGGGGATATCTCCCCTAAGGATATAAAGGCTCCCCAGGATTTATCTGTAGTTCATAAGGAGGTTACCCTTAAGAGACAGGAGGAGGCAGCGAGAAAGGTCTTGCCGATTTACGACTTCAATACCAGACGGGCTGAAGAATTAAAGGATCGCGCGAGCCTTATCTTTGAGAGAACAAGAAGGGTGAGAGGAGAGGAACTACCTCTGGAAGAAAAGTTGGCCCGCTTGGATGAAGAGCTGGAGATTAGACTCCCTAAGGAGACACGCCTCACCCTTCTATCCTATTCCCAGCCGGATAGATTGGAAGAGCGGATAAAACAACTTCTAGAGGCCATGATGGAGGAGAAGATTGTTGATGACCCGGAGCTATTGGCTTCCCAGATCAGGGGGGGGATCAAGGTAAGAACGAGCGATGGGAAGGAGAGCCTCCTATTAGAGAGAGAAGGAATATATTCTCTACTTGAGGCCAGAGGACTACTCGAAACCAGATGCTGGGAAGCATTCCCGGATAACCGATTCCTGCGCCGGGCAAGTTATGAGGTAGTAGATAAACTCCTCATCCCCAATTTCAGATATGATGATAAGGCGACCAGGGAAAGACAGAGGGAGGCCAGGGAGAGCGTCCCCCCAGTAATCTTCTTAATTAAGAAGGGTCAGAAGATCGTAGAAGAAGGGGAGCCGATTACTAGGGAACATCTCATGATCCTGGAGACTCTGTGGCAGACGACTACCAAGAGGACCTTTCCCATCATTATGGGAAGGGCCCTGATCATTCTGTTACTCATGGTGGGAATCGGCTTCTACCTTCGTCGCTACCACACCTGGATCTTAGAAAATAATACCCTTCTTTCCGTGCTCGGACTTATTGTCATTCTCATGCTTCTCTTGACCAAGGCCTTAACCCTCATCCCTGGCCTGAGTGGCTATCTCATTCCCATGGCCTTCTCTACCATACTGATCGCTATCACCCTCAGTGGAAGATTAGCCATATTGACTGGGGTCGCCCTGGCCATCATGGTTGGCTTCTTGACTGGGAATCTCCTTCCCTTTACTGTGGTGGCCTTGATGGGAGGGGCAACCGGAGCCTACTCTGTACGCTGGGTGAAGCATAGAACCGATTTCTTAAGAGCTGGGGCCTTGGTCGCTCTGACCAACTGCTTGCTTATCCTGGCCTTTCTTCTCATGGGGATAGAAGGGGAAGTAAAGAGTCTCTGGTGGGGATTGGGCAATGGATTTATCTCCTGCCTTCTCGCCTTCGCCCTCCTTCCGGCATTGGAACATGGCTTCCGGGTTACTACAGACATAAGATTATTGGAGCTCTCCAACCTCAATCATCCGATACTGAAGAGACTGGCCATTCAGGCTCCCGGGACCTATCATCACTCCATCATTGTGGGCAACTTAGCCGAAGCGGCAGCGGAGGTGGTGGGGGCCAACCCTCTCTTAGCCAGGGTTGCTTCCTACTACCACGATATCGGGAAGATTAAGAATAGCGACTACTTCATTGAGAATCGGATCGGTCCTTCCCTTGATTATGAGAAACTGGTTCCCAGATTGAGTTCCCAGATCATTATCTCCCATGCTAAGGAAGGGGTGGAGATCGCTCAGGAGTATAGGCTACCTCCCCGGATCATTAATATCATCGCCCAGCACCATGGCACGAGCCTCGTCGCCCGTTTCTATCGGGAAGCACAGAAGGCGCAGAGGGAAGGAGTGGAGGAAGAGGACTATCGCTATCCCGGGCCCAGACCGAGAAGCAGGGAGGCAGCCATCGTTATGCTCGCAGATAGTGTGGAGGCCGCCTCGCGCACCCTCACCAAGCCCTCTTCCGAAGAGATAGAAACCCTGGTAAGAGAGATTACTAATGAAAAGTTTACCGATTCCCAGCTCGCTGAATCCCCCCTTACCTTGAGTGATTTAAAGAGAATTGGGGAGGTCTTTATCCATACCTTGAGCGGGATAACCCACGGAAGGATCGCCTATCCCCCAACTAAGAGGAGATATTGGAGATACTGATAAAGAACCGAGTAAAAGGAAGTGGTCTTCGTCCTTCGAAAGTAATTCGGGTAGCCCAGAGGGTGCTTGAGACCTTAGGATATAAAGAGGCCCAGGTAAGTATCCTTCTCTGTGAAGATTCCTATATTCAGAAGTTGAATAAGGAGTATCGGAGGGTTGATGCCCCCACAGATGTTCTTGCTTTCTCTATGCACGAAGGTCCCTTCCCCAGGGTTCATCCTGAGATCTTAGGGGATGTGGTCATCTCGCTTGAGGCTGCTTCCCGCCAGGCAAAGAGATTTTGCCATTCTTTAAATAAAGAGGTGGCTCTTTTAGTGATTCATGGTATCCTGCATCTCTTAGGCTATGATCATCAAAAGAAGAAGGATAGAGAAAAGATGCGCCGAAAGGAGAAAGAAATCCTAGAAGTAATTAGGAAGGAAGAATTGTGAAGCCCAGAACTTTCTTAGAGAGTTTTAATAGCGCGGTAGAGGGGATCATCTATGTCCTGAAGACCCAGAGGAATATGCGCATCCACTTCCTGATCGCTATAATCATCTTAGTAGGCAGCCTCTTCCTCCGTCCTGCCTTAAGCCCCATAGAACTCATGATCCTGAGTTTCACAGTGGCCTTGGTCCTAATCACAGAGATGATCAATACGGCAGTAGAGAAGACCATCGATCTCATGAATGATACCTACCACCCCTTAGCGCGCATCGCAAAGGATATTACTGCTGGGGCGGTCTTGATCGTATCTGTGGCTGCCATCGTGGTGGGCTACCTTATCCTCTTCCGACGTTATCTTGCTCCAGGAATAGAGACGGCTATGGCAAGCCTCAAGGCCTCCCCGCCCCATATTACTTTCGTCAGCCTTATGGTAGTGGTTTTAATGGTGATCTTGTTCAAAGCCCTCGCCGCCCGATCCCGTGGCTTTATGTTAAGGGGAGGGATGCCTTCTCTCCATAGCGCCCTGGCGGGCGCCATCTGGATAATCCTATCCCTCATTACCGTCAATCCCATTGTCGTCGTTCTGGCCTTCATCTTAGCCTTCTTCGTTGCCCAATCGCGAATCGCCAAAGGCATTCACTCCTTGAGGGAAGTGGTCTTTGGCGCCCTTCTGGGAATATTGACCGCCCTTTTAATCTTTCAACTCTTTGGGAGAATAGTATGATCGGAAAGATAATTACCCTTGTTATCCTACTTTCTCTATCTGCTTTCTTCTCTGGTTCAGAGACCGCTCTATTCTCTTTGAGTAAACTGCGTATCCGGAGACTGGAGGAGAAGAGGAAAAGGGGGATCGAGGTGGTGAAGAGGCTTTTGGAAGATCCCCATCGCCTGATATCCACTATCCTCATTGGGAACATGATCGTCAACATCTCCGCCTCTACCGTAGTAACGGCTATCGCCATACTCCTCTTAGGTCAGAAGGGGACGGCGGTAGCCATTGGAGTGATGACCTTCCTTTTACTCATCTTTGGAGAGATCACCCCCAAGACCTATGCCGTTCAGAACGCGGAGGCTATTAGTCTCCTGATCGCGCGGCCCCTGGAGATCTTCTCTATAATCATTCTTCCCCTGCGGCGGGCGCTAGAGTCGGTAAGCGATCTCTTCCTCCCTCTCTTCAAAAGTAAATACCCTCCACGGGTCCCTTCCGTAACAGAGGATGAGATAAAGACCATGATCACTGTTGGTGAGAGGGAAGGGGTATTGGGAGAGGAGGAGAAGGAGATGATCCACTCCATCTTCAAGTTCACCGATACCCGGGCCTTTGAGGTCATGGTCCCCCGCACCGATATGGTCTGTCTGGAAGCAGATGCTACGGTGGCAGAGGCCCTGGACCTTATAAAAAAGACTGGCCACTCCCGTATCCCGGTCTATCAGGAAAGGGTGGATAATATGGTAGGGACCGTCCATGCCAAGGATATTCTCTCCCACTTCAAAAAAGAGAATTTCCAGTTGAAACTCCGGGATTTGGTGCGTCCCCCTTACTTCATCCCTGAGACCAAACGGATCCCTGATCTCTTGAAAGAGTTTCAGGAGAGGAGGATACAGATGGCCCTGGTGGTCAATGAGTATGGGGGGATAGAGGGGCTGGTTACCTTAGAGGACCTGGTGGAGGAGATCGTGGGTGAAATCCCACCCGAGCATAGAAAGAAGGAGAGGTTCATCGAAAGGATCGATAAACATACCTTAAGGGTATCCGCTCGCCTGGGGATCGATGAAGCGAATAGGGTGCTTAAGTTGAGGCTTCCTGAGGGTAGATTTAAGACCATCGGAGGCTTCATCTTCAACCTCATTGGTAGAATCCCGAAGGAAGGGGAAGAGATAGAATATAAAAAGCTCTCCTTCATAATTGAGAAGGCTACTCCCAAAAGGATCCTTTATCTAAAGGTAAAGAGATAATGGTAGCTTGGTTTATAATCGGTATCTTAGCCTGTATTCTAATAGAAGGCTTCTTCTCTGGCTCCGAAACCGGGATGGTCTCAGTAAGCCGCATCCGGGTGAGACATCTTGCGGAGGAGGGATCGCGGCCGGCCCGAATTGTGGAGAGGCTCCTCAAGGACCCGGATCACCTCCTAGCCACCACTCTGGTGGGAACCAATATCGCCATGGTTACCGGAAGCGCTTTGGCCACCACTCTATTAGAAAAGTTCTCTCCAGAGAGAGCAGCCCTCTATGCGACCCTTATCATGTCTCCTCTGGTCTTAATCTTTGCTGAGACTATTCCCAAGACGGTCTATCGCTATCATGCGGACTCGATCACCTTCCATGTTGCCTATCCCCTAAGAGGCGCCTCTACCCTCCTTTCCCCCATTATGCGCCTGGTCTCTTTCTTCACCTCTCTCATCCTCCGCCTCTTTAGAACCAAGAAGAGGATAAAAAGCCCCTTTGTTACCCGGGAGGAGCTACAGGCCTTGGTGCGTATGGGCAGAAGGGAAGAGGTGCTCGAGACTACAGAGGAGGAGCTCATCCATCGGGTCTTTGAGGTGAAAGAGACTACCATAGATAGGAGCATGATCCCTAAAGAGAAGATAATGGCCATCAGGGAAGAGACCCCTTTAGATGAGGTTTTGGACCTGGCCATTAAAAGGGGATTTATCAGAATCCCGGTCTATCACAAGGATATAAAGCACATCACAGGCATTGTCCATGTCAAGGACCTTCTCTCCTATCCCAAATTAGAGAGGGGAAGGATAAAGGCCAAGGAGATCATGCACCCCGCCCACTACACCTCCCCCGATAAGAAGGTGAGTCAGCTCCTAAACACCCTTCGCCTGGCAAGGATCCATATGGTCATCGTGGTGGATAAGGATAAGGAGACTTTAGGATTGGTTACCATTGAGGACCTCTTGGAGGAGATTGTAGGGGAGATAGAGGAGGAGTACCGTGCGGCCTAAGATAAGAGGTTACTTTCTCACTGGCCTGGTTGCCATTCTACCTTTAGTGGTTACTATTTGGATACTCTATCAAGTATTTCTTTTCGTTGATAGCAAGTTGGTAGTAATTGTAAGGCCCGTCATCGAGCCTTTAAAGCTTCCCCTTCCCTGGTTCTGGATTGGGAAGGGGTTGGCCCTTCTCACCATCCTCATTCTCATCCTTCTAATCGGCCTCATTACGCGCAATGTCTTGGGCAGGAGGCTTCTTCGGTGGGGAGAGGGGCTTCTCTCTCGGATTCCCATAGTATCGCGGATCTATCTCTTCGTCCGTCAGGTAGCGGAGGCCCTTCTGGGTCAGAAGAAGAAGCTCTTTGAGAGAGTGGTCTTAGTGGAATATCCCAGGAAAGGGGTCTACTCCATAGGTTTCGTCACCAAAGAAGCCGCACCCGAGATTGGGGAGAAGACCGGGAAGAAGATGCTCACGGTCTTTATCTCCACCACCCCCAATCCTACCAGTGGGGTACTTATGCTCTTTCCTGAAGAGGATACTATTCCCTTAGAAATGAATATTGAGGAGGGGATGAAGCTCATCGTCTCTGGAGGGACGGTCATCCCCCCTTCCAGAAAAGATTGACCATAATATAATTTCTATCCTGGACGAAGGGGGTGGGTTGACAATTATAGAGAATGGTGTTATAAATTAAGAAGGGAGAGAGGGACAGAATACCATCACTACCCTTAATCCATCTGAATTCTCATAATGATCTGGGTAAATCTGTGTCTACGGGAGGTGATCAGAGATGGAAGAAAGAACCGGGATTAGTGGCAGATCCATCGCTTCTATGGTGGTGGGGATATGTAGTGTACCTCTTTTTATTCCCATTCCCCTTCCCGGAACGATTCCTGGCTTGGGTCTCGTTTTGGGAATTGTGGCCATCGTCCTAGGCTCGATAGAGCTAAAGGCTGTTGCTAAGGGAAAGGTGGACCCCAGAAGCAGAGGGTTTGCTATTGCTGGATTGACTTGCGGGATTGTGGGCACGGTCCTTGGGATACTGATCGTTGCCTTCTTCGGAGCGATCATCCTGCCCGCCATCTGTGCCGCAGTCATAAAGGGCGGTCGGATTCCCATCCCCTGGTAACGCGAATGGCGAAAGAGAAAAATAGAAAATAACGCTAATCAACGTGAATGAAGTGATTCGCGTCCAAAATTTGATTCGCCTAGGGAGG
>DLMW01000020.1:12814-13102 GCA_002478245.1 bacterium UBP18_UBA7526 | reverse complement strand
CCAATAATTGGGATAATCTTCCTCTTCATGGCAAAGGGGAATAGGTTTGCCCTATTCCATGCCAAGCAGGGAACGATACTGACCGGCTTCTTCATTCTGGGGTACATCCTCTGTGCCATCAGGGGTATTCGTTTACTGGGTGTTTTAATCCTCATTCCCACCCTCATGGGCATGGTAATGGGGATTATCAAATCCCTGGGGGAAGAGAAGTTCAAGATCCCCTTAGCCGGCGACCTGGCAGAGAAGATCAAGATATAGATTATTAGATAAGACCCTGACAGAATCTCA
>DLMW01000020.1:10523-12610 GCA_002478245.1 bacterium UBP18_UBA7526 | reverse complement strand
AGAAAGGAGATACTCTATGCCCATCAAACTGGCCAATCTTTTCAAGACCCATCTGAGAAGGAAGAGGATAAAGGAACTCCAGGAATTACTTCGTCAGACTCATCCCACAGATCTGGTAAAACTCTTTCCCTACCTCTCCCTGGAGCATAAAGGGAGTATTTTCGATCTCCTGGCCCCAGAAGAGGCCATTGGCCTATTGTCTGTGATCGATGTCCGACGAGAAAAAAGATTCTTAGAGAGCCTGAACGATGAGAGGCTGGGGCATCTTCTGGAGAAGATCCCTCCGGATAAACGCACCGACATTCTGAAGGTCCTCTCTTCTGAGAAGAAGGAGAGGGTCTTCTCCCTTATGGAAGAGGAACCACGCCAGGAGGCGCAGGAGCTACTCCACTACCGGGATAATACTGCTGGGGGCCTCATGACCTCTGATTTTTTGGTGGTAGGAGAAGATATGACGGTCACGGAGGCCATAGAGAAGCTCCGCGCCACTCCCAAAGCAGAGATTCCCTTCTGGGCCTATGTCGTGAATGAGAAAAAGGAACTGGTGGGCTTGGTCTCCCTACGCAAACTGGTTATTGCCCAACCTACGGCTCGGATTAGGGAACTCATGTTCAGAGATATTGTAAGCGTTACCACCAGTACTGATCAGGTAGAGGCGGCGCGCATAGTAGCAAAATATAACCTTCTTTCCATACCGGTTGTGGACGAGAGGAAACGCCCGGTGGGAATCATTGCTGTGGATGATGTCATAGACCTCGTAGAGAAGAAGGCCACAGAGGATATGTTTAAGATGGCCGGCACTCATCGGGACGAGATGATTAGCCGCTCTGTATTCCACATCGCTAAGGTCCGTCTTCCCTGGCTCTTTGCTGCCTGGATCGGTGGCCTGGCCTCTCTCTTTGTCATCGGCTATTTTGAACCCACCTTAAGCAAGATAGTGGCCCTAGCCTGCTTCATCCCCGTAGTTCTGGGTATGGGAGGGAATGCTGGAGTACAGACGCTTACTGTAATAGTGCGTGGTCTGGCGATCGGCCAGATCGATGTCAGTGAATTGGGCCGGGTAGTCTTCCAGGAGGTGCGGGTAGGCCTCATCTTAGGTCTGATCTATGGAGTCTTATTGGCCATCTTCTCTCTCTTCAGATTCCGGGGGAGTGAATACATCCCGATGCTGGGATTGGTAGTTGGCTTGGGGATCTGCGGCTCCATGCTTATTGCTACTCTAATCGGGGCTTCTCTCCCCCTTCTCCTGAAGAAATTGGGTGTTGATCCCGCTATCTCTACCGGCCCTTTTGTCACCACCTCTATCGATATCCTGGGCGTTGGCTGGTACTTTATTATCGCCACCATTCTTCTATTCTAAAGGGATCGGTGCGAGATGCCTCCCCAGAAGACGGAAGGTATTATTCTCGGTTCTGCGGACTGGCACGAGACCTCAAAGATCGTTACTTTCTATACTAAGGATTTCGGTAAGATTAGAGGAGTAGCCAAGGGAGCAAGGAGGAAGAAGTCGCATTTCAGCCCCTTAGAGATCTTGAGCCATCACTCAATCATCTTTTACCAAAGAGAGGATAAGGATCTATATACCCTAAGTGAGTGTCAGGCCCAAGAGACCTTCCCCGATATCAGAAAGGATATTAGGAAGGTTGCCTATGGGGCTTACTTAGCAGAATTGATAGAGGTTGTCTCCACCAGTGAAAAGAACCAACCCCTCTTCGATCTATTCTTAAAAGCCTTACATTTTTTAGGGAAGAAAGAGGATTCTGAGATCATCATCCGGGCCTTTGAGGCCCGCCTCTTAGATCTCTTGGGATTCGGGCTTGGTCTTGATCACTGTGTCATCTGTAAGAAGAGAGTAGAGGATGATTCTAAATTCCATCCTGGCTTAGGGGGTCTCATCTGCACCCATCATCCCCAGGATGGGATAAGGATCTCAAAAGAGACCAGAAAATTTTTAAAATCTCCGGGAATTAAAAGAGTCTCTTCAGGGACGCGAAAAGAACTAAAGACCGTTCTCCAGAGCTCCATCCTCTATCATATCGGAAAAAGATTAAAGTCTTTAGACTTTCTGGAAGCGATTGAGTGAAAAA
>DLMW01000020.1:9089-10376 GCA_002478245.1 bacterium UBP18_UBA7526 | reverse complement strand
TAAGAATAAGGTAAAGCCTGCTTTAGCCTGGCAAACGGTAAAAGATAAACTTCCCGAACGACAAAAGCAAATATGCAGAAAACCCAGCTAAGAAGGTGCGTAGATGATCACTTCTTTTCTTTTAAGAGAGGGTAAGGAGCTAGAGACCGGAATCGATCTTGGAGAGGCAAGAGGGCTTCTTAGGGATGAGAAGAACCTCCTATGGCTCGACTTTCTGGATCCGGGTGAAGAGGATTTCAAGTCCTTAGAAGAAACATTCTCCCTCCATCCCCTGGTGATTGAGGGTTGCCGCGTTCCCCAGGAAGAGCCCAGGGTCGATGAGTTCCCAGATTATATCTTCATGATCATGCATTCGGTCTACTTCTATAAGGATAAGGAAGAGAGGGGGGAGGAGCCCTTGAGCATCCGGGAGATGGATGTCATCTTAGGGAAGAATTATATCGTTACTTTACATAAGGAGAAGATATGGAATATAGATAACACCATGGAACAACTGAGGAAGAACCCCAGGATCCTTTCCCGGGGATGTGACTTCCTCTTATATTTTATTCTGGATGATATCATGGATAACTACTTCTACATCCTGGACCTCATTGAAGACCGGATAGACACCTTGGAGGAGACGGTCTCTACTGCTAAATCAGAGGAGTTTTTAGACGAGGTCTTCTCTTATAAGAGATATACCCTTTCCCTGCGGAAGGTCATGGCTCCCCAACGAGAACTCATTGCCCAGTTCTGTCGCCGGGACTATCCCTTCATCCATCCCCAGATGGCTATTTACTATAGGGATATCCTTGATCATCTTACCAGGATTCATAGCATGATCGAGACCTTCCGGGAGTTACTGACCTCAGTGATGGAGGCCCATCTCTCCCTCCTTTCCCATAAGATGAACGAGGTTATAAAATTTTTGACCATTATTGCTACCATCTTTATGCCCATGACCTTTCTTACCGGGGTCTATGGGATGAACTATCTCTATATGCCAGAACTCAAGTGGCGCTTCGGCTATCTCTTTGCCTGGGGCATTATTCTCTTAGCCGGATTTCTGCTCTATCTCTACTGTCGCAAGAAGAGATGGTTCTAAAAGGGTTTAACCCCTGACTGCAGAAGATCGTCTAGTGAATGTCTGCGTCATCTTAAAGATGAAAAAAGTTGCTGAGATTAAGAGAATAGCCCTTTCCCCAAGAGAAGTTTAAAGTCAAAGAAATAGGTATTCTTGGTTCTTATGTCAAGGTATCGGAATTTGAATAAATTTCGATACCGAGGATTAGGGGGTGTGCGGGG
>DLMW01000020.1:533-8998 GCA_002478245.1 bacterium UBP18_UBA7526 | reverse complement strand
GCGAAGCGAACGCCAGAGGGGCGGAGCCCCTATGGAAGTATCTCCGAAGGAGATATCTTGGAGGAAAGCCTCAAGAAAAGAGCGATCTCGATTTATGCGCTGGTAAGGGCTACCGAAATCATTGGGGAAGCAACAAAGAATATCCCAAAATCAATACGAAATAAATATCCCGAGGTCCCTTAAAGCCTTTAATCCAGAAAGTTTTTGAAGATAGGGAAGGATGAAAGAGGAGGGCCAACCCATGAGTGTTGAGATGCAGAAGATCATCTCTTTGTGTAAACGCCGCGGATTCATATATCAGGATAGCGAGATCTATGGTGGCCTGGGTAGCGTCTGGGACTATGGACCATTAGGAGTGGAACTGAAGAATAATGTAAAGAGAATCTGGTGGCAGAGCGTGGTCTACGAGAGGGACGATATGGAGGGATTGGATTCTGCCATTCTCATGCATCCCGATACCTGGAAGGCCTCGGGCCATGTGGCATCCTTCAAGGACTTACTCATCGATTGTAAAGATTGCAAGAAGAGGTTTAAACAAGAAGAGGTTGAAGAGAGTAAGTGTCCAGAGTGCGGGGGTAGATTGGGTTCACCAAAATATTTCAACCTGATGTTCAAGACCTATATCGGTTCGGTAGAGGATAGGCAGTCCCAGATCTATCTCAGGCCCGAGACCGCACAGGGGATCTTCGTCGATTTCTCCCATATCGTAGATAGTACCCGGCGCAAGCTCCCCTTCGGCATCGCCCAGATTGGGAAGGCCTTTAGGAATGAGATCACTACGGGAAACTTCACCTTCCGGGCAAGGGAATTTGAGATGATGGAGATAGAATACTTTGTCAGGCCCCAGGAGGCTCAAGAATGGCATGAGTACTGGATCGAAGAGCGCCTCAACTGGTATAAGAGGTTTGGGATAAAGGAAGGGAACTTAAGGGTGAGGGAGCATACCAAGAAGGAACTGGCCCACTATGCCCGGGCCTGCTATGACATCGAATACCGCTTTCCCTTTGGCTGGGGAGAGTTAGAGGGATTGGCCAATCGCACGGACTATGATCTCTCCCGCCACTCAGAGTTGAGCGGGAAGGACCTCTCCTTCTTTGATGAGGAGAGTAAAGAGAGGATAGTCCCCTATGTCATAGAGCCCTCTGCTGGGGTGGATAGATCCTTCTTAGCCTTCTTGATAGATGCCTATCGGGAAGAGGAGGTTCGGGGAGAGAAGAGGGTCGTCCTGGGGCTCCATAGGGATTTGGCACCTATCAAGGTAGCGGTATTCCCTTTGTTGCGCAATCGACCTCAATTGGTGAGATTGGCAAAGGAGATCACCCACCAACTTCGTGGCTCATACAAGGTGGTCTATGATGATACGGCATCCATCGGAAGGCTCTATCGGAGGCAGGATGAGGTGGGGACCCTATACTGCATTACTATAGATGTAAAATCCTTAAGCGATAAGAAGGTGACGGTAAGGGATAGGGATAGTATGCTTCAGGATAGAGTGGCGATTACCCAGTTAAAGAAGTATCTGGATGATAAATTAAAATAGGAAATACCTTGAGGCAAAACGTTTAAGGAGGGAGAAGCAAATGGCCAAGAAGTATGTCTATTTCTTTGGGGGAGGCAAGGCAGAGGGGAATACTAGGATGAGGAACCTCTTGGGAGGAAAGGGAGCAGACCTGGCGGAGATGACCAACCTAGGCATCCCGGTCCCTCCCGGATTCACCATTACCACTGAGGCCTGTACCTACTATTATGAGCATAAAGGGAAATACCCGGAAGGACTGAAGGAGGAGATTGATCGGAATCTGAAGAGACTGGAAAAGGTGATGGGTTCTGGATTTGGGGATAGAGATAATCCTCTTTTAGTTTCCGTGCGCTCCGGGGCAAGGGTCAGCATGCCGGGGATGATGGATACCATCCTAAACCTAGGGTTGAATGATGAGACGATTAAGGGATTGATTAAGGCCATGGGCCAGGAGAGGTTCACCTGGGATGCCTACCGAAGGCTCATCCAGATGTTCGCCCACGTGGTGCTGGGCATGGAAGCGGCCGAATTTGAAAAGATCATTGAAAAGAAGAAGAAGGAACTTGGGATAAGGCTCGATACCGAGTTCAATACCCCAGCCTTACAAGACCTGGTAGAGAGGTTTAAGAAAAGGGTAAAGGAGAAGACGAAGGAGGAATTCCCTCAAGACCCCAGGAGGCAGCTCTTCATGGCCATCGATGCTGTCTTTGGCTCCTGGAATACCCAAAGGGCCATTACCTATCGAAACCTCCATAACCTCCCCCATACCTGGGGAACAGCCGCCAATGTCCAGAGCATGGTCTTTGGGAATATGGGCTGGGACTCTGGGACAGGGGTGGCCTTTACCAGAGACCCGGCAACAGGGGAGAAGGAGTTCTTTGGAGAGTATCTACTGAATGCTCAGGGTGAGGACGTAGTGGCGGGGATAAGGACCCCAAAGAAGATATCGCGGTTGGCCAAGGAGATGCCTCAGGTCTATAGAGAATTGGTGAGAATCTACAAGAACTTAGAGAGGCACTATCGGGACATTCAGGACTTGGAGTTCACCATTCAGAATAAGAGGCTCTTTCTGTTGCAGACCAGGACGGGAAAGAGGACCGCTCAGGCGGCCTTGAAGATCGCGGTCGATATGGTGAGGGAGGGGTTGATTAGTAGAGAAGAGGCCCTACTGCGTGTGGAACCCGATCAGCTGGATCAGTTACTGCATAGGAGGATCGATCCTAAGGCAAGGGTGAAGGTCATCGCCAAGGGATTGGCCGCCTCTCCGGGAGCAGCAGTGGGTGAGGTGGTCTTCACTGCTGACCAGGCTGTCGAGGAAGCCCAGAAGGGGAGGAAGGTTATCCTGGTGCGGAATGAGACTAGCCCTGAGGATATCCATGGCATGGCCGCTGCCCAAGGGATATTGACCTCTCGGGGAGGGATGACCAGCCACGCCGCTGTGGTAGCAAGGGGGATGGGGAAGTGCTGTGTGGCGGGCTGTGAGGCCCTAGATGTGGACTACGAGGGAAAGAGATTCGTGGTGGGGGAGATAATTGTTAAGGAGGGGGATTACATCTCCCTGAATGGGAATACGGGAGAGGTCATCCTAGGGAAGGTGCATACCATCGAGCCTGCTCTGAGTGAGGAGTTCCAGGTACTTATGAAATGGGCGGATGAGGAAAGAAGGCTGGGAGTGAGGACCAATGCCGATACCCCAAAGGATGCTTGGAAAGCAAGGGAATTCGGAGCAGAAGGGATTGGGTTATGCCGGACAGAGCATATGTTCTTCGGGGAAAAGAGACTCCCTGTCGTCCAGGAGATGATCTTAGCCGGGGATGAAAAGACAAGAGAGAAGGCCCTGAAGAAGCTTCTCCCCATGCAGAGAGGGGACTTCACGGGGATATTCAAGGCCATGGAGGGCCTCCCGGTTACTATCCGACTTCTCGATCCCCCCTTACATGAATTCCTGCCCAGGATTGAGGAGTTATTAGTTGAGATTACAACCTTAAAGGCCAAGAAAGGCCCCAAGAAGAGGATTGCTCAGAAGGAGAGCCTGCTCCGTAAGATAGAGGCCCTAAGAGAGATAAACCCCATGCTCGGCCATCGGGGCTGTAGATTGGGGGTCACTACCCCAGAGATCTATAGGATGCAGGCTCAGGCGATATTTGAGGCCGCCTGTGACCTTACCAAAGAGGGCTATAAGGTAATCCCAGAGATCATGATCCCTGTGGTAGGCCACATAAATGAATTGAGATTGACCAAAGAGGATGTCCATAGGGTAGCAGATGAGGTGATGAAGAGAAAGAAGGTGAGGGTAGAATATTCTGTGGGAACCATGATTGAATTACCCCGGGCCTGTATTACGGCAGATGAGATCGCAAGGGAAGCAGAGTTCTTCTCCTTTGGAACGAATGATCTAACCCAGACAGTCTTCGGCTTCTCCCGGGATGATATCGAGGGAAAGTTCCTACCCGCCTACTTAGAGAAGAATGTCTTAGACAATAACCCCTTTGAGGTCTTAGATCAGAAAGGGGTAGGGAAACTCATTGAGATGGGGGTCAAGAAGGGAAGGGAGACAAGGAAGGATTTAAAGGTTGGGATCTGTGGGGAGCACGGGGGGGAGCCATCTAGTGTCGAATTCTGCCATCGGGTTGGTCTAGACTATGTAAGTTGTTCTCCCTATCGGGTCCCCATCGCCCGGTTGGCTGCGGCCCATGCCGCATTAAAAGAAAGGGGGTAAACATGACCTGCAAAGAGAAGGGGCGTTGTCCCATGAGAAAGGCGGAATTGGTGGAGGAGGTAGCCAAGGTAACCTGCACCAAGCAGGAGGCGGAGAAGGCCGTGGAGGCGGTCATCAAGAGCATCCAGGAATCTTTAACCAAAGGGGATAGGGTTATCCTCAAAGGACTGGGTATCTTCAGTGTAAGAGAGAGGGGAGCCAGAACAGGAAGGAATCCCCAGACCGGGGCTACCATCCAGATCCCGGCCAAGAAGGTTCCGGTATTCAAACCCTCCCAGATTCTAAGAGAAGCCATCAAATGAGTAGTTACTAACGGTTAATCTCAGTTGTTGACCGAAATCGGGTTTTTTTCCGATTTAGAGGAGGCCTATCTTGCTTGAGAGACTAAAAGAGTTATGGGAGACCTCTCCCGTAGTGATGAAGGGGCATTACAGATACGTTGTTCATCCCGTAACGGATGGGATACCTTCCATAGAACCGGAAGTTTTAGAGGATGTGGTAAAGAGGATCATGGAGGTCGCCGAGTTCGATAATGTTGACTACATCGTCACCCCTGAGGCCATGGGCATTCCCATAGCAACCCTTCTCTCCTACAAGACAAAGATCCCTTTAAATGTCATCAGGAAGAAGGAGTATAGACTGGAAGGGGAACTGAAGGTGTATCAGAAGACCGGCTATGCAGAGTGCAAGATGTATGTCAATGGCCTAAAGAAAGGAGACCGGGTGCTCATTGTCGATGATATCGTTTCCACAGGCGGGACATTACTGGGCATCATAAAGGCCCTAAAGAAAGCAGGAATCAAAATCGCAGATGTCATCACTGTCTTTGAGAGGGGAGAGGGAAAGAAGAGAATAGAGAAAGAGACCGGCCTCAAAATAAAGACCCTCTTAAGGGTCAAAGAACGATAGATATTCTACTAATGTAATTGTACTCGACCTGTCCGCCGTACAAAGTACTTTGAAAGGCGGGTCGAACAAGTTTTGGTTAGTTGAGTGCCCAATTTGAATTCCTAATATCTGGAGATATAAGTGAAAAATTAAAAGGGCCCTTCCGGGCCCTTGTTTTTATCTGTACTAATCCATGTTAGTATCCGTGCCTATCTGTGTTACCTATCGAAGAAAGGATTCTTCCCACTGATACTCAGAGGAATGGCGAAGGCAATTCTTGTCTCCTTTCCCAATAGTTTAAGATTTAAAGCAGCAATCCCTGCGGTATACATAATTCGGTTATCTACATGGAAACTACTTGCTAAAGAGACTGCACTTCCTAGAGCAATCCCTAAGTCTCCGCTATTGAAGGCACATATCCCACCTGCTTTTTCTAGTTCCTTACAATTTTTGAAACCACATAACCCACAGACCTCTAACCCAATAGGCCGGGCCTTTGTCCCCATCAGGACCAAAAGGGGTGCCTTCCTTACATTCTCACTATCCCTCAAGAAACTCTTTCCCTTCTTTTCTTTCCCAATCCTCTCCATCTCATCTGCCAAGCGCTCCTTATCCTTGCCAGTTATAATGGCGGTTACCATATTGTCCATCCCTTTTGCCTTGGGTGCTGTGCGGGCACTGGCACACATAAACTCCGCCACTCTCCCAATTACTTTTTTCTCTATATCTAAGCCCTTTTCTATCATGATACCCCCTGGAATAATTGGTTATTCGTCTATCGGTTGCGCTGCTGATGGCCGCGACGAGTCGCGCAACCGCTGACGTAGGACTTTGCTATTCGCAATAAGCTTCTTCGCTGATACTCTCTAATTCTTTTAAGGGTATGAGTTTTAGACTGAAGGGGCTCTCCAGTTCCTCCTTCCTCGCCGGCTCGATGAGCCTTAAGGCCCATCCCTTCCCAGGAACCCTTTCCAGACCATGGAGATCGCAAGTATCTGTAGGCTCTGTTCCCTCTAGGAAGGCCTCCACCATCACCCGGGGGCACTCCTTGGTTGCCAAAAGGCCGCTCTCCGGGCAGATCCGGGCAAAGGAGAGCCCTTTCTCCGGGGTAGGAAACTCTCTGATTGGCTTATCCTTAAAGACTTCACTCATGAAATCGGTCCAGATCGGCCCGGCTACCCGAGAACCGGTCATATCCTTACCCATAGATATCTTCTCGTCAAACCCTACCCAGACGCAAGTGACAAGGTCAGGAGCAAAACCAATAAACCAGGCATCGGTACACTCATCCGTGGTTCCTGTCTTGGCGGCACAGGGACGGCCCACTGCCCTAGCCCTCCAGCCCGTGCCCTGCTCCACCACTCCTCTTAAGAGATTGGTCATGAGATAGCAGGTGGTGGGCTTCAAGACCTCCTCTTCCTTAGGAAAATTCTCCTCTAAGACATTTCCATCGCGATCGAGAACCTTCAGAATGGATAGGGGTTCGGTCTTTATCCCCTGGTTGGGGAATATAGCATAGGCTGCGGCCATCTCTAAGGGGATGACCTCTGAGGTCCCCAGGGCCAAGGAGAGATTGGGTCCCAGGTAACTCTTGATCCCCATCCTATGAGCATAGCTAATCACCCTCTTGACCCCGATCTCCTCCAGTAGTTTTACGGTAACCACATTCCTCGATTGGGCCAGACCTACCCTCAAGGTAGTGGGTCCAATATACCTCTCGTCATAATTTTGGGGAGTCCACTTCTCACCCCAGTCATCATAGATTACCGGGGCATCGATTATGATATAGTTAGGGGGGTAGCCACAATCAATGGCCGTGGTGTAGATGAAGGGCTTGAAGGCAGAGCCCGGTTGTCTGCGGGCCTGGGTTACCCGATTGAACTCGCTCTCCTCAAAGTCATATCCTCCCACCATGGCCTTAATATATCCGCTGCTTGGTTCCAGGACTACGATACTCCCCTGAATCTTTGGCCTCTGCTCTAAGGCTAATATTATCCTCTCTTTTTCTCTGTCCAGTTCCACGACCCGGACCTCCACCTTATCCTTGGCTTTAAGGATTGTGGAAGGAGATCTAAAACCGGTCCAGGCGATATTCTTGGCAGGCAGGATCCCCTCCAATCCTCCCCCCAGGTCTATGGAAGCAAAGGTGCTCGTAGCCTCTACCACTATCCCAGGATAGACCCCATCTTCTTTAAGCCGGGCCAGGATCCGGGACCTCTTCTCCTTAGCAAAGAGGCTCAATTCCTCCTCTGTTGCTCTCTCTGGCTTCCTCCAACCCAAGGTCTTATCTATATTCCTTAACCCCTCCTTAAGCGATCTTTGGGCAATCTTCTCTATCTCCAAATCTAAAGTGGTATAGACCTTTAGTCCTCCCCGATAGATGGCATGGGTTCCGTATCTTTTCTCAAGCTTTCGTCTGACATGCTCCACAAAATAGGGAGCCTCATTCTCACCAGCAGTAAGCTTCTTCAATCTCAGGGGCTCCTGGGATGCCTGGCGAGCCTCTTGTTCTGTGATGAAGCCCTCCTTGACCATTCTCCTCAGGGCATGGGCCCTTCTCTTCAAGGCCACCTCTGGGTTATTATAAGGGGAGTAGTGGGCAGGCCATCTGGGAAGACCGGCAAGGAGAGCAGATTCGGCCAAGGTCAATTCCTGGGTACGTTTCCCAAAGTAGGTATTGGCTGCGGCCTCCACCCCATAGGCCCCATGGCCAAAGTAGATCTGATTGAAGTATAACTCTAATATCTCATCCTTAGAGTATCTATGCTCGATCTGGAGGGCCAAGACCACCTCCTTTATCTTCCGCCCAATGGTCTTCTCTGGGGTTAAGAATAAGAGCTTGGAGAGCTGCTGGGTGATGGTTGAGCCCCCTTCCACAACCCTTCTTGCCTTTAGGTTCGTCCAGAGAGCCCTCACAATCCCCAGGAAGTCTATCCCACAGTGGCGATAGAATCTAGAGTCCTCGACAGCGATAGTAGCCTCCAGGAGGCTCCTGGGGATAGAGGTCAGAGGAAGGAGTATCCTCCTCTCTTCAAGAAACTCTCCGATTAGCTGGCCATTTGCATCATATAACTTAGTGATAATCCCCGGTCGATATTCCTCAAAGGCACGAATGGAAGGAAGGGTGGAGAGATAGAAGTGGAGGGGCGCTATGATCAGGCCCAGGCTGATGAAAGCACATAGGACGAGGATGCCTGTAGGGATCCTCCTCCCCCCCATGGAGCCAGGTTTCTTCTTCAATTCTCTAACCCCCATTAGAAATGCCCTTCCTCCTCTGGGAAGTCAGATAACAAGTATATCAGATCTAGGTTAAAAAGTCAAAAAATCGATTTAAATCAT
>DLMW01000020.1:0-306 GCA_002478245.1 bacterium UBP18_UBA7526 | reverse complement strand
AAATGTAACCGAAATCTGGTAGAATATCCCTCCCGAATAATGGGACAGATCAAAAGACCAGGGAGGAAAGGAATGGACATGCATTCCAGAAACCAGTACCTGAAGAGTCTAAGAGAAGAGTAAGTAAGAAAGAAAAGGGCAGACTCCTGGATGAAGCAGAAAAGCGAACCAATCTCTGCCGAAAGTATCTCATTCGCAAATTGAGCCCTCTTACCAATCTCGATTCCAAGAGACCTTAAGGAGAAAAGAAAAGGGGAAACAAAGTTGATAACTTTGCTATCTGCGGGGCCTGTGGTCAGAGATTAG
>DLMW01000022.1:10839-11836 GCA_002478245.1 bacterium UBP18_UBA7526 | reverse complement strand
CCCCATGCCCCCACCCCTTTCCCTTAAACTCAAGGTCCCCTTTCTTCTCTTTCATTCTGAAGAGGGTGCTTCTAATTAGATTAGGACCGAGGGCCATGCGGAACTGGTTTCCAGAGACGAGATGTCTGCCAAATTCGTCCTTAATAACCAGTTCCACTACCCTTCCCGTATCACTTTTCTTATTTACCTCTATAGACTCGATCTCGCTAATTCCTTTGTGGCGGAAAGCCGCGCTAATCTCTCGTAGGCTCAACCCCTTCTCCCATTCATAATGTGGGGAATCCTTACAGTATCTGCATCTGGCACTCTTTAGATAGGGGAGCCTTCCTCCCCAGACATTCTCCACGTCCTCTGTCTCTCCCCCACAGCAAGCATGATAGTAGCTGGCGATCGGCTCCCCCTCATAGGTAAGGATCTCTCCCTTCGTCTCGTCTATGGCCTCGTTAGACCTGGGATCCTCACCAGATAATCCGCCATATACCTGAGAAGCAATTGTGGCACATAGGTCGTAGGGTTTACCAATGTTCTGTAGTTTTTTATACAAAACAAAACTACGCGCAGCCACGGCCTGGGCCTTAACCGCCTCCAGAGGCCAGGTAGGAGAGATCTCATGCTTCATCACTCCATAGAGATACTCCTCTAAGCCTACCTCATTGATGACTAACAAGGTATCGTCCCTCCTTCTCACCTCTATCATCCCCCGATAGGCTTGATCATTCACTCTGATGAAGGAACCTTCTGGGGGCCTGATCTCTAAGATATCTCCATACCCCTCTTCTCCCGCTATCTTCAATCCGAAGAGGCCAGGCTGAATCATATAAATAGACCCTTTCTCACCAGTAGCTATTGCCTCTAATTTTCCCGGAGCAAAGATTTTAAATTTACCTGGAGCAGATATCCTTACAGATGAAGCATCCAAGAGAATGGCGACCCGGACCTTGGGTGAGGGATTATCTTCAAAACCCATCAGAGCAAAACATACTAAAATTAAAATTGC
>DLMW01000022.1:4600-10719 GCA_002478245.1 bacterium UBP18_UBA7526 | reverse complement strand
ACATACTAAAATTAAAATTGCCAATAATAAAAATTTCTTCATCATATTTTTCCCTACTCCAGCCTATTTATCTTCGGAAGAGCCAGAAGATGATACTTAAGATTATGCTGATGATGATGCAGGTAGTGATGGGGAAGTAGAAACTGAAGTTCTTCTTCTGGATGTAGATATCGCCAGGGAGTCTACCGAATCCCGGGATCTTGTTGGCCAAGAGAATCACTCCCCCAATGATAATGAGAAGAATCCCCAAGAATATGAGCATCCTTGCCAGGCTCCCCATTTCCGTCATCCCTTCACCTTCTCTAGGGTGCCTTGGTAGCGTCTTGCCTTATGCATGAAGACTTCCAAGTTTGTCTTAGTATTTGGATCATGAACCCCATCCATTCTTAAGGTGAGCACCGGTATCTTAAATTCTCGGTGCATCTTCTCCAGCATGTATTGGAGGATCCCTCCCGGCATACAATAGGAGGGGACGAGGGAGAGTATGCCATGAATCTTTCCCGATGCGATATAGAGTCGGGCCAGACCAGTTCCCTCCAGGGCTTCACTGTCTGCGGAAAGGTCCAGGTACCCTGCAGCCGCAGCCAAGACTTCTTTCGCCCCAGGCTCCGGGAAGATCAGATGGTGACGAATCCTCTTTGTGATCTGATGTTCTAAGAATTCTGAGAGATACTTTACGGGTCTCAAGATAGGGTATTTCTTTGCAGTGATCCCCAGGGCATAATTCAGAAAGGAGCTGGTCATGGGCAGGATGACTATACCGCCTAAGGATTCTATTCTTCTGACCATGTATTCGTTGCTATGCTCATGCATTCTGACATACCCCTCCCCCACAATACCGATATTAACCTTCTCCTCCTTTCTGATGGGAACCTTCTCTATCAACTGGAAAAGCTGATAGGTTCTAGAGGCCATACCACCTCCCCCTACCCCTTCTAGTATTAGATTCATATTCTCTTCAAATGCTCTATCAACGCTGCCCAGAACCAATTCATAGGGCCGTCTCTCCCGGACATACTGTCTAATAACCTCCATGGCTACGAGGCCTCTCCAGAACCTAATGAGGAACCTTATGCCCCTTATCTTACCGATCTTTATTCCCCCATTGACCAGTTCTAGCCTCTTCCAGTAATTGATGCTGCCTGGCTGGGGGGTTATTATGGGAACCTCGAAGCCCAATTCCCTCAAGACCTGTTCCTGCAAAAGGTAATAGCATTTCTGTCTACAGGCACCGTCCGCCTGTTGGTTAAAGAAGGCGATCCCATCTAGATCCCCGTTAGAACCCAGAACATAAGCTAAGAGATCCCCAGCCGTCTCCCTGGTGGGCAGGCAGGTCTTGTCTGATATGAATCTGTTGGCTAGGGTTAGTGTGGCATCCGATGACCTGGGTAAGGGCTCTGCTTCGACCCCGATGAATTTCAGGGCCTCAACCAGAACAAGGGCATCCTCGTCCATATAGGGGATGAGTAATCTTCTCTTCCCTGGTTTAGGGGAAGGAGGAAGCTCTTTACTCTTAAAGCTTAAAGCGGTGTGGCCTTTGGTTATCCTTTCGCGGACGCTGTCCAGGAAGGCCTCACACCTGGTACGCACCAGGGCAGGGGCAGTAGTCTTCCCCACCTCAAGGTTTAGGAATGGCTTTCCCCCCATCCTATTCTTGAAGAAGGTAGTCAGGAAGGAGTCCGGGCCGCAGGCAAAGGTAGAGAAATAGACAGCGTTCAAATGGGGGGTCTTCCTTATTAGTTCCGCAGCCCTAAGGATCCTCTGGCCATAGCTCCAGTTAATTCTATTCTCATAAGTCCCCAGATCTTGCTCCTCCAATGGTAAGAGATCGAGAGGAATGGGTAGGGCGCCCAGATCCAGAAGCATTCTCGGTAGATCAGCATTTATCCCGGGATCACCAATAAGGTAGGAACGGCTCACAATGACCATAGGAAGGGGGTAATCCCCAAGGTTTTCCAATATCTCCCTTCCCCTCTTCTCTCTCTCTCCATTGAAATGGGTGAGGGATGCTTTAGCCCTCTTCAAGGCCTTCCTTACACTCTTGGGATCCTGGCCCAGTCTCTCCCCAATCTCTGTCAGGGCCCTCCTTAGGTTATACCTCTTCTTATGGAGATTAATAGGAATGGTGAGCAACTTCTTACCCAGTTCTGTGGTTACCCTTGCCATATAGGGAGAGGCTATAGCAAGGGGGCAGAGATGGGTCTTCCTATCCCCTTTTCTATTAGGCATCTCGATTATACTGGGCAGGAAGATATAGTCAACTCCCTTTTCCCATAGATCCCTGATATGGCCAGTTAAGATCTCGCAAGGAAGACAGGTGTCGGATAGGATGCCATCCGTAGCCTTGGCTAAAAGCCTCTTATTCGTTATCTCTGAAGTAATCACCTGGTATCCTAACTCAGTAAAAAAGGCCTGCCAGAGAGGAAAGAGGTCGTAGTATACTGAGAAGAGCCTTGGGATACCGATCTTCACACCCATCCCCTTTTTCCCTATCTTGGGTTTAGGAGAGGCCTTTAGTAATCTCTCCCTCTCCTGGAATAGATCAGGAAGGTTATTCTTAACCGAAAGCTTTCCGGCGCTTCTCTGGTATCTTTGACACCGGTCGCCATAGTAGTAGGTGACCCCTTCCTTCTCTATCTCAACCATCTTAACCGTACAGACATTGGCGCATCCCTTACACTCAAAAGACTTCAGGGAGTAGGTCCTTTTTCTCAATCTCTCAAAGCCAATGAAGTTCGTCTTCCCTTGATACATCTCCTTTGCCAAGATAGCCGCTCCGATGGCCCCCAGGACCTCGCAGTGGGGAGGTACCGTGATCTGGGCCCTGGTTAGATACTGGAGAGCAACGACCACAGCTCTATTCAGGGCCACCCCTCCCTGGAGGAAGATATTCTTCCCTCTCTTATCCCCAATCTTGAATTCATTTAAGTAGTTGCGGGCAATGGCATAACAGAGGCTAGCCACTAGATCATTCTTCCTATGGGTGTGCTGTCGGGAGATGACCTCCTGTTCCATGAACACTGTGCATTTGCAACTACCGAAAGAGAATGGTCTCTGGCTCTTAAATGCCCGCTGGGAAAAAACCTCCACCCTTATACCAAGTAGTTTTGCCTGCTCCTCTATGAAGGAGCCGGTTCCTGCGGCACAGGCGGTATTCATGGCGAAGTCCACCACCACCCCATCCTCTAAGATTATATACTTCGAATCCTGACCACCGATCTCGAATATCTCATCGACCTCTATTCCCAGTCTCTTTGCCACACACAATGCACCGGTCTTATGGGCCGTTATCTCATTTTTGGTTCTCACTCCTCCCAGATAATCAGCAACCAGGCCTCTTCCCGAACCGGTGACACAGACATCCCGAATATCTATTTTCTCACCCAGCTCCGCCTCCACATCTAATAGTGCCTGGGTAACAACCTTCAACGGTCTCGATTCTGTAGGGAGGTATCTCTTGGTCAAAAGCCGCCACCCATCCTGAGTAAAGTTTAAGACCGCGATATTGGTACTCACTGAACCCACATCGATCCCCAAAAAGACATCCAATCTCTCATCCTGTGTTATAGGCGTGGGATCTCCTTTCAGGATATCTATATCATCCGTCAGCCTTAACGGTTTAAGCAGATCCTCTCTCTTTTCCTCTTCAAGAATCCTCAACTTTTTATCAATATCTTTAAAGCTAAAGTCTCTTCCTTGTTTCGTACGCTCAGCGATCATGGCCGCTCCGATGGCCCCCATGGATCTAAAATAGGGAGGGATAAAGAGGGTCTCATTCTCCTTCTGCAATCCCAGGATATCCTCAAAGGCCTTTATCATCCCTCTATTGGCCGCCACCCCGCCCTGCAGGGATATGGGCCTGGTGAGGCACTTGCCTCGCGATAGGGTCCCGATCAGGTTCCTTGCTAAGCCATAGCATAGGCCGGCTATAATATCCACATCCTTGGCCCCATTCTGCTGACTATTTATCATGGCCGAGTTAGCGAAGACAGAACAGGTTCCAGAGATGTTCTCTGGGGTCAGGGATTTTGTGGCCAGAGCACCGAACTCTTCTATGGAATATTTCAATCTCGATGCTGCCTGGTCCAGGAAGGAGCCGGTGCCTGCCGCACACTGGCCAGAGGTTACTGAGTCGAACATCACGGTTTGATTCAGGTTGGGATCGTGATCTAGAAAGATGAGGCTTGAGGATTGGCCACCGATGGTGAAGATGGTTCTTAAGGTAGGGTGGAGCCTAATATTGGCCTGAGCGATAGCGATGACCGGGTTCACAAAGTGGGCTTGGATGAGACCTGCCAAGAGTTCCCCGCCCGAGCCGGTTACCCCGATGCCCTCAATCCCCTTATACATCTTTAGAATCCTTTTGAGATTTGCGATTGCCCTGGGGAGTGGTTCTCTCTGATGAAGGAGATAGGGGAACTCCTCTACGGCCTGATTCTCACTGTCGTAGAGAACGGTATTGATACTGAGCGCTCCTAAGTCTATACCAATATACTTGGCCATCTTACATTGAATCCGTCTGAGATGGAAACATTTAAGTTGTTACTTTCCTACTTTTAAGATATGACAGAGAGCAACGGCTAAGGCATCTGAGGCATCTACTGGTCGGGGGATCTTCTTCAATCTCAATAACCTTTTGATCCTCTTCTGCAACTCCTTCTTCTCTGCCCTCCCCTTTCCGGTAAGGGCCATCTTTATCTGTAAAGGAGGATATTTGACCACCTCTAAATTGGCATCGGCTGCGGCGAGAAAGACCATCCCTTGTGCCTGGCCAACAGAGAAAGCGGTCAGGACATTGCGGGCAAAGAAGAGCTCTTCCAGGGCAACAACATCTGGGGAATATGTTCGGATGATTCTCCCCAGCTCCTGATAGATGATCTTCAGTCTCTGGGGATAGGCAGCTTCAGGGGTAGTCTTGATACAGCCGTAGCCTAAGACCTTATATCTCCCTTTCCTGGTCTCAATTATCCCATAACCGGTGGCTGCCGTTCCCGGATCAACCCCTAAGACAATCATTGACTTTTGCCTTCTCTTATTCTTCTGCGCAGTGCTTTTAGAACCTTTATTCCCAAGACGAACCAAATAAAGACATATATGACCGCCATTATAAAAGTGCCCACTATTTGGAATATATTATGATCGAATAGTCCTTTCTCTGTGAGATTTATTTTTGATAGAGCCAATATTAATATCACAGTTACAAAACAGGTTAGTCCTAATAGGGCAGCAAAAAATAGGCCGAATCTATTTTGTAAAAATTCCCCTAGAATTCCGCAGACGTGACATAATTGAATTTCTTTCCCCTTTTCTTCCATTACTCTTTCTCTATCTCCAGATTATCAAAAAGGGGCGGGGTTTACCTCCCAGTAAATTCCCAGACAATGATTAATATCTCAAGAGCAATCAGGATGATGATCCAGAGTTCCAAATTGGTAAATCTCCTCGTAGAGAGCATCTCCTGGACGCTCTGGTAGGCCTTTTCTATCTCATCGATCTTTTCTTTGACGATGTTGAATAGTTCACCCAGACCGAAGGTCTGGCTTAAAGACTCATAGATTCGGGAAAGATGCCAGTCCTCGCTTATCTTGGGAACATCGCTTATATCGCGGATGAGACTGATTAGTTCTAACTTACTCTCATAGGCCTCGAATATCTGATCTCTGATCTTCTTCGTCTGAAGGCCATACAATGACCGGGTCTTTAGGAGGCGCGCTTTGCTCAAGAGTTCATAGGAACGCTCCAGGCGCCTCTCCACTAGGTAATTGTAGGCTTTGAGTGTCCAGTATTGGGCATAGGCTAGGTTGACCAGGGAGAGGATGGTATCGGCCATAGCCGGAGAATGGATGAGAGACCCAGAGTCCTGGATAATGATGAGTTCATCCTGGTAATAACCAAAGTTCTGGATGGGGTTCTTCTTTATTACATAATCAGAGAATTTTCTATAATCCCTCTCCCCCCCCATCAGGCCCAGGAGTAACCTCTCATTCCTTTTAACAAAGGTCTCCACATCCTTAGTGCCTTGAGGAATCTCTTCCATAACGAAGAGGGGGTAGATATCTTCTTCTTCCAAGCGTGTTTCATACTTACGAATGGCATAATCCTCCAAGTTGATGATGAGC
>DLMW01000022.1:450-4430 GCA_002478245.1 bacterium UBP18_UBA7526 | reverse complement strand
GTATTCTAAGATATTTTTTTTCTCGATCTCTACTCTATTTGCTCCTTCCGCTATCTCTATTAAGTCCTTTATCTCTTTTTCCAAAGAAAAGGAGACCATGGCCATCCCCATGCCAAAGGAATAGATGGACATCTCCAATCTTCCCTCAGGAGCAAGAGATTTCCCTCTCAGTTTGATACCTTCCAGAGAGGTGGCAAAGACCTTGACTGGGGTCTTTTTCTCCAGATAATACCTATCAGCGGCGACTATCTTACCTCCCTCATAGGAGAGGAGTTTTTCAAAGTCCAGATCCAACCCGGTATCAAAGGGATAGACCAAGAGACACTTTATTTTCGCTCTCATCCTTCCCTCTCCATCTCTTCCATTACCTCATCAGGAATGTCGAAGTTGGCATAGACATGTTGGATATCGTCATGCTCTTCTAAGGTATCGATGAGACGCAGAAGTTGTCTTCCCACCTGGGCCTCGAGTTTTTTCACCTCCTTGGGGATCATGGTCACCTCTGCTAGATTATATTCAATCCCCCTCTCCTTAACGGCCTTCTTCACTTTCTCAAAATCGGCGAGAGAAGTAATCACCTCAAAGGTATCCCCTTCCTTTTTAAAATCCTCTGCCCCAGCCTCTAAGGCCACCTCCATCAACTCGTCCTCCTTACACTTATCACTATCCACAGTAATCAAACCCTTCTTCTCAAATACCCAGGCTACACTCCCCGCCCCTCCTAAGTGCCCCCCATTTCTCTCAAAGAGATGCCTCACCTCAGAGGTGGTTCTATTCTTATTATCCGTTAGGATGTTCAAAAGGATAGCCACCCCACCCGGACCATACCCCTCATAGATCACCTCTTCATAGCTTACTCCAGGTAGTTCACCTGTTCCCCTCTGGATGGCCCTCTTGATATTCTCTTGGGGCATGTTGGCCTCCTTCGCTCTCTCTATGGCCTGTCTCAGGCGGGCATTGGTGGAGGGATCCCCTCCTCCAGTGCGCGCCGCAACCGTAATCTCCCTGATGAGCTTTGAGAATAGTTTTCCCCTCTGGGCATCGACAATGGCCTTCCTATGCTTTATCCCGGCCCACTTGGAATGTCCGGACATAGGCTACCTCCTTCTGACTTTCTCATTTCTACCCCCGATGAGATGCTTTTTTAGAACGCCACCGATACTTCCCGATCTTCTTCTTCCTCTTGCTTTTGCCCATTTTCGATCACCATCACAGAGTATATCACACCTATGGTAAAATTGCAAAAGACCCCCCACCACTTTCCGAGCTCCAGATATAAGGCATAGAAAGTGGTGGGGGGTTACTCCTCTTTCTTCTTTGACTGGGCAATAATCTCCTGTGCGATCCTTGAAGGAACCTCCTCATAGTGGGAGAACTTCATGCTATACGTTCCCTGACCATGGGTTATGGATTTGAGACTTGTGGCATACTTGTACATCTCGGCCAAGGGGACCTGGGCCTTAATTGCCTGATTTCTACCTTTGGCCTCAATCCCCATGATCCGACCCCGCCGGCTATTCAGATCTCCATTGAGGTCTCCCAGATACTCCTCAGGTGCTAATACCTCTACACTCATCACCGGCTCCAGGAGGACGGGCTTTGCCTCCTGAAGTGCTTTCTTGAAGGCCAAGGAGCCAGCGATCTTGAAGGCAATGTCAGAAGAGTCTACCTCATGGAAGGAGCCATCATATAGCCTGACCTTGACATCCACCACAGGATAGCCGGCCAATACCCCACTGGCCAGGGCTTCCCTTACCCCCTTCTCCACTGAGGGGATGTACTTGGCGGGAATGGCGCCAGCGAATATATCATCAACAAACTCAAAGCCCTTCCCCAATTCTAAGGGCTCGATCTCTATCCAGCAGTCACCATACTGCCCCCTTCCCCCCGTCTGCTTCTTATACTTTCCTTGAGCCTTGGCGGATGCCCTTATGGTCTCCCGATAGGCAATCCGTGGCTTACCCAAGACCACCTCCACCCCAAACTTTCTCCTCAATCTATCGGTGAGGACCTCAAGATGCAGCTCCCCCATTCCGGAGATTATGGCCTCTCCAAACTCATGCTCCATGCGCCAATTTAGGGTAGGATCCTCACCTACTGACTGACCTAGAGCAGTAGATAATTTCTCCTGGTCCTTCTTGGAAGAGGGCTTGAGGGCCAAAGAGATGATGGGCTCTGGGAACTCAGGAGCCTCCAATATTATGGGTCGGGATGGATCGCATAGGGTATCGCCAGTAGAGGTATACCTTAACTTCAGGGCAGCGGCCATATCCCCAGTTCCCACCTCTGACACCTTCTTCTGTTCCCTACCCTGAGTGACAATTAGCTGGGCCATCCTCTCCCTATTCTGGGAGGTGGCGTTATAGACCTCCTCCCCGCTTGAGATCTTGCCAGAGTAGACCCGGAAGAAGTTCATCTGACCCACATGGGGCTCCACCCTGGTCTTGAAGACCAGAGCAGAGAAGGCCTCCGATTCTTCCGGAGCCCTCTTCTCCTCTTCCTTACTGTTGGGGTTTACTCCCTTTATCTCTCCCCTATCGACTGGGGAAGGGAGGGAATCGACAATGGTGTCCAGGAGGGCTTCGGTCCCCATGTCTTTTAAGGCTGATCCACAGAGTAGAGGTATGATAGAGCCGCTTGCTACCGCCTTCTTTAGCCCCCCCTTAATCTCTTCCGCACTTAAACCTCCGCTCTCTAAATATTTCTCCAATAAGGTATTATCGCTCTCCGCAATGGATTCTATTAACTTCTCCCTTAAGCTCTCTGCCTCTTCTCTTATCTCATTCGGGGTATCGCTCTCTTCTACCTTCCCCTGGGAATAGATATAGGCCTTATTCCTCAATAAGTCCACTATTCCCTTAAAAGAAGCCCCCTCTCCCATAGGCATCTGGAGAGGGGTTACCTTGGGACTCAACCTCTCTTTGGCCATGTTAAGTGAATTGAGAAAGCTAGCGTTCTCCTTGTCCATCTTGTTGATGAAGATTATAGAAGGGAGACTATCCTGCTCAAGCCTTTCCCAAACCTTCTCCGTTCCCACCTCCACCCCAGAGGGGGCGGAGAGGACCAGAACCCCAGAATCCACGACACGAAGAGCACCGACCACCTCCCCGAAGAAGTCCGCATATCCTGGGGTGTCGATGAGATTGATCTTGTATTCCTTCCAGGGGCAGGAGAGGAGACTGGCGCCGATGGAGATCTTCCTCTCTTTCTCATCCTCATCACTATCACATATCGTAGTGCCCTCATCCACTCTCCCTATCCTAGTAATTATCTTGCCATGATAAGCAATGGCCTCGGCGAGAGAGGTCTTTCCACAACCCCCGTGGCCAATTAAAGCAATATTCCTTATCCTGTCAACCTCTACCATATCTACCTCCAACTTTAGAAAATATAACTCTCTTTAAGATATCATATCTCTTATGAAATGTCAAATAAAAAACAGGAGCTATTAAAGCTCCTGTGTTAAATTTTCATCTATTAAAAGATGTTCTGGCAGCGTCCTACTCTCCCAGTCCGTTTCCAGACTAGTACCATCGGCGCTGGAGAGCTTAACTTCCGTGTTCGGAATGGGAACGGGTGTTGCCTCTCCGCCATGGCCACCAGAACAATGTCATTACAACTTCAAAAGAAGGGTATTAGTAATATGGTCAAGCCAAACGACCGATTAGTACCCCCTGGCTAAAACGATTACTCGCCTTACACCGGGAGCCTATCAACCCCGTCATCTACGGGGGGTCTTAGGGATATCTTATCTTGGGGCAGGCTTCGCGCTTAGATGCTTTCAGCACTTATCCTTTCCAGACATAGCTACCCAGCGATTGCTTCTGGCGAAACAGCTGGTACACCAGAGGTCTGTCCACCCTGGTCCTCTCGTACTGAGGGCAGCTCCCCTCAAATATCCTAACGCCCGCGCCGGATAGGGACCGAACTGTCTTACGACGTTCTGAACCCAACTCACGTACCGCTTTAATTGGCGAACA
>DLMW01000022.1:0-211 GCA_002478245.1 bacterium UBP18_UBA7526 | reverse complement strand
AGCCTGTTATCCCCGGAGTACCTTTTATCCGTTGAGCGACGGCGATTCCACATTCTACCGCCGGATCATTAAGCCCTGCTTTCGCACCTGCTCGACCTGTATGTCTCGCAGTTAAGCTCCCTTCTGCCTTTACACTCCCCACACGATTACCAACCGTGCTGAGGGAACCTTAGGGCACCTCCGTTACCATTTAGGAGGCGACCGCCCCAGT
>DLMW01000013.1:2065-5024 GCA_002478245.1 bacterium UBP18_UBA7526 | reverse complement strand
GATCTGCCCCTACCATATAGGAGATCCCCTCCTGCATCAAGCTTATCCCTGGAGAAGAGGAAGAGGTCATGGCCCTTGCCCCAGCAAGAGAGGCACCATAGAGCATACTGATGGCTGCTAACTCCGATTCCGATTGGATGAAGACCCCTCCCACTTCAGGCATTCTCTTAGCCATGTAAGCGGTCAGTTCATTCTGGGGAGTGATGGGATAACCAGCGTAGAAGCGGCATCCGGCAGAAATCGCTCCCTCCCCAATGGCCTCATTTCCCCTCATCAATCTCTTAGCCATAACAATTTCCTTTCAGGTAAACCCTGTTTTCTTTGAATCGGAGAAATGGAGAATTTTCATTTTTCATTTATTTCTATTTCCAGACCTCAATGGCAACATCGGGGCAGATTAGATAACAGAGCCCACAGGCGGTACATTCCTCCTCCCTTACCTGCTCTACCGGACGATACCCCTTGCTATTCAATCTCTCTGATATAGTAATTGAGTTCTTGGGGCAGACTGGGATGCAGAGCCCACACCCCTTGCACCTCTCCTCATCGATTACTATCTTAGCCACTCAGATCTCCTATAAGGTGATATGAAGTAAGTAGTAGGTAACGAGTAAAAAGGTAAATCATTTTTCATTAGGAAGTGGTTCCTCCCCATTTTAGCTTCTTCCTCAATACCTGATAGTAACTCTTCTTTCTGGGAACGATGAGCCTTACCTTAAAGGGGGCCTTCCTTATCTGGATAATATCCCTCTCCCTCAATTTGATCACCTCCTGGCCATCCAAGGTGAGGCCAATGTCTGGATGGGGAGAGGCGATCCTTATCCTGACCTCCTCCTCTCCAGAGACGATGAGTGGTCGGTTGCTCAGGGTATGGGGGCAGATGGGGGTGAGGATGATGGCCGGGATGTGAGGATGGACGATGGGCCCCCCAGCAGAGAGGGAATGGGCGGTAGAGCCGGTAGAGGTGGAGATAATGAGCCCATCCGCAGCATAGGTGGTGAGATACTCCTTTCCCAGGAAGACATCCAATCTGATCAGTCGGGAAAGAACCCCCTTGGTAATCACACAGTCGTTCAGGGCAGTGGATGTGGCCATCCTCTTTCTCCCCCTGGAGAGGGTAGCCTCAAGGCCCATCCTCTCCTCCAGCCTATATCTACCAATTAGGACATCGCTTAAGGTCTTATAAAACTCCCCTAAGGTGACCTCAGTCAGAAAACCTAGTCCCCCCAGGTTCACTCCCAGGATGGGGACCTCTCTTCCTTTAAGCATCCTTACCGCTCTTAAGAGCGTCCCATCCCCACCCAAGGCAATGATCAGATCACATCTGGCATATGCTCTCCTACCCCTTACCCCCAGCTGGGAACGTTCAATTAATCTGGCGCTCGCTTCATCGAGAACGATGGCCTTTTTCATCTTGCTTAGATAGCTGACAAGCTTTTTAAGGGTTTCTTTTGCTTTGGGCTTTTGGGGATTGGCGATGATCCCAATTCTCTCCATTACTCCTCCCATTTCGATTATTACTTTAGTCTTTTGTTCACAAATTTCATTATTTCTTTTAAGAAAGACAGGGCTTCTAAGGCATCTTTTAAAATCTGAAAGTCACCATCAATCTTAAGGTTTCTGAGGGGATTCATAGAGTAGTTTCCCTTTCCCAAGATTTCATCAATAAGAAAATAATGATTCTGCTTAAGCATCTTCCGTATCTCTTGCGGGGTATAAACAATAAGATTTACTCCTACCTTCGGAGCAACCATCAAGAGTATTCTCTTCTCAGGTAGATATTCCTTAACGATAATATCCACAATTCGTTTTAGTTCCTCTTCTAAGATTGTTTCGGTAGCGGTGGGCATTTTATTTCCGGGTAGCTTGTGCTAGAGTGACTACTTCTTCTATTCTCTCTGGGATATTTTCTATCTCTTTCCCCTCTTTTGCTAAATAGATGAAGTATTCTATATTCCCGGCTGGACCCCTTAGGGGTGAAGGGATTAAGCCCCTTGTCTTTAGACCCTCCTCTTTTGCCTTATCTATAACCTTAAGGATTACCTCTCTCTGAACCTCAGGATCCCTTACCACTCCCCTCTTTACCTTCTCTCTTCCTGCCTCGAACTGGGGCTTGATGAGAGCAATAATCTCTCCCTTTGGGGCCAAGAGATCTTTGATTCCTTTTAGAACCTTAGTCAGGGAGATGAAGGAGAGATCCAGGGTAACCAGGTCTACTTCTCCCTCCAACTCCTCCCTCTTCAGATAACGAATATTCCTTCTCTCCAGCACCACTACCCGGGGATCCTTCCTCAACCTCCAGGCCAACTGGCCATAGCCCACATCAACCGCATAGACCTTCTCTACCCCATGCTTCAAGAGACAGTCCGTGAATCCTCCAGTAGCAGCTCCGGCATCCAGAGCCACCTTCCTCTGGCAAGCGATCCCAAACTCTTCCAATGCCTTCTCTAATTTCTCTCCTCCCCGGCTGACATAGGGGCTTCTCTCTCTAACCTCTATCCTTGCCCCTCTCTCCACTAGGGCTGCCGGCTTATCTATCCTCTCCCCCTCTAAGTAGACCTCTCCGGCCAGGATGGCCCTGGCTGCCTTTTCTCTCGAGGAAAAGAACCCTCTTCCAAAGAGGATTCTATCTAAGCGCTCTTTAGCCATCTCTTAATGCTCTTCAATATCCCCTGGGATGTCAGGCCATACTTGGAGAGCAGGATACTGCGTGGACCATGCTCTAAGAATTCATCGGGAAGGCCAAGGCATTTTATCTTTATATTGCTCAAACCCTCTTCCTCTAAGAGCTCCAGGATCGCTCTTCCCACCCCTCCCCCCAGAATCCCTTCCTCAACAGTAACTATCCTACCACACTCCTTAGCTAAGGTGGTAATTGTTTCTCTATCCAGGGGTTTTGCGAAGCGCAGATTGACCAGGTAAGCATTCAATTCTTCTGCCACTTCTAAGGAAGGATAGT
>DLMW01000013.1:0-1943 GCA_002478245.1 bacterium UBP18_UBA7526 | reverse complement strand
GGATAGACCATGGAACCATAGGCGAAGATGGTCAGACCTTTCCCCTTGCGTAAGATTTCGACCTTACCAATCCCTAAGAGTTTTAATCTCGTATCTAACCTTACTCCCCTTCCCTCTTCCTTGGGATAGCGCAAGGCTATGGGGCCGTGGTGCTTTAGGCCGGTATAGAGCATATGCCGAAGTTCATCCTCATCCTTAGGGGACATCAAGACCAGATGAGGAATATGAGAGAGATAGGCAATGTCGAATAGCCCCTGATGGGTAGGACCATCCCCTTCCACGATGCCTGCGCGATCGATGGCAAAGAAGACCGGCAGATTCTGCAATGCGACATCGTGAAGCACCTGATCATAGGCCCTCTGTAAAAAGGTAGAATAGATGGCAACCACTGGCTTGAAGCCCTCGGCCGCCAACCCAGCAGCAAAGGTAATGGCATGCTCCTCTGCGATCCCTACATCGAAGAAACGGTCAGGAAACTCTTCCTTAAAAGTTTCCAGGCCCGTCCCTCCTCCCATGGCAGCGGTGATCCCAATTATCCTTCTATCCCTCCTGGCCAACTCAACTAGCGTCTCCCCAAAGACCTGGGTATAGGTGGGATGCCTCTCTATCTTCTTCACCCTTCCGGTTTTGATATCAAAGGGGCCCAGGCCATGGAACTTGGCCGGCTCCTCCTCTGCCCATCTATATCCCTTGCCCTTCTTGGTGATGACGTGGACCAGAACCGGTCCCTCCATCCTCTTCACCCTCTCTAAGGTCTCGATGAGATGGGTTAGATTATGGCCATCCACTGGTCCAAAGTATCTGAATCCCAGCTCCTCAAACCAGATGCTGGGGATGAAGAGGTTCTTCAATCCCTCCTCAAACCTTCGGGCAAACCTCAGGATCCGGGGCCCGATGACCGGGGTCTTCTTCACCAGATACTGAGTCCTCCTTCTCAGCCTATTATATAGGGGGGTAGTGATAAGTTTATTCAAGTAAATTGATAAGGCGCCCACACTCTTTGAGATGGACATCTCATTGTCATTTAAAATGACTAAGAGGTTGGTCCCCAGGGCTCCTGCCTGATTCAAGGCCTCGAAGGCCATCCCTCCTGAAAGGGAAGCATCCCCAATGATGCAGGCCACAACATTCTCCCCTCCTCTGAGATCCCGGGCCTTGGCCATGCCCAGGGCAGCGGAGATGGAGGTTGAGGAGTGTCCCGCGCCAAAGACATCGTATCGACTCTCTTCCCTTCTGGGAAATCCACTCAATCCCTTATACTGTCTGAGAGTAGAAAATCTCTTCCTTCTGCCCGTGAGGAGTTTGTGGGCATATGTCTGATGGCCCACATCCCAGATAAACTTATCCTTAGGGGTATCGAGACAGTAATGGAGGGCGATGGTTAGTTCCACGGTACCCAGATTGGAAGCCAGATGGCCTCCGGTCTTGGATACTGTGGAGATGATCTCCTCCCTGATCTCAGAGGCAAGAGAGGAGAGTTCCCCGATACCCAACCTCTTAAGATCCTTGGGACTATTGATCTTATCTAAGTAACCTGCCAAGAGTGGCTCCTCTTAAAGAAAATTCGTATCTCCATCATTTCATAATATAGCACAAGTAGCACAAAAGGTCAAATAAAAAGCCACTACATCATTTGACATAGTGGCTCTCTTACTTTCCTACTCTTCTACTTTTTACTTTTGAGTGGTCTTCTCCGCTATCCAGACTATAGGTTTCAATCCTATCCTGACCATTGCCCTTAAGGGTTCCTTATTCCGGATGAAGTCGGCAACTTTCGGGCTATAGCAATAGTAGAATCTGACGAAAGCCCTACCCAAGGGATTGGTCAAGAGGCACTCGTCCCGGAAGCGACATAGTGTCTCCACCTCTTTACTCCGAACTCCAGAAGTAGCAGTGGCGATAGCGCACTCATACCAGGAGTGGTGATGATCGATGCCTTCGTC
>DLMW01000039.1:38911-39236 GCA_002478245.1 bacterium UBP18_UBA7526 | reverse complement strand
CATCTTGACTTAGTAATAACAGTCTTTTCTTTAAAAAAATTCATCGGAAGAAGTTTTCTTCCTTAGGCGTAGCTGGGCTCTTAGAAGCCGGGCATCCTCCTTATCCCGGGGGCGACCGCTCCACTCCTTAAGATGAATAAGATCAATGATCTCAGGAAGGGGGATCACCAGGCCAGCAAATTTGACCTTAATTCTATACTGATACATAAAATCAAATTTGGCTCGGGAAAGGGTTAGGAGATCGATTCTCTGGGTATTACTGATACGCAACATTTTTTTCTTTAACAGCCATTTTTTCAGTTGACAATCTTTCTTCCTTTTTCAT
>DLMW01000039.1:36960-38733 GCA_002478245.1 bacterium UBP18_UBA7526 | reverse complement strand
TCTTGAGCTATGAGAAGATCCAGGTCAAAAGTAGCCCTAAAAGTTGGTTGAATAAAAATACCTTCTCCAGATTTTCTGGGTAAAGCTTCGGTCTTAGATGTTTCCTTCGTCTATTCAGTTTAAGATATTTTTCATTCCTCATCTTTCCCTCTCACTTTCCCAATTTTCTGCCTTCTGCTGCTTTTATTACGTTAGAGAGGAGCATAATAATGGTCATGGGGCCCACCCCGCCAGGAACGGGTGTGATATGGGAGGCCTTTTCTTTTACTTTCTCAAAATCAACATCCCCCACAATCCTATTGCCCACTCTATTTATTCCCACATCGATGACCACAGAGCCTTCCTTCACCATCCTCTCCTTAATGAACCCTGGCTTTCCCAGGGCAATGACTAGGATATCCCCCTCTTTAGTAATGAGGCTTAGGTCTTTTGTCTTGGAGTGGCAGATGGTAACCGTGGCATTGCGGGAGAGGAGTAAGAAGGCTAATGGTTTCCCAACGATATCACTTCTTCCTACCACCGCCGCCCTCTTCCCCTCAAGGGGAATCTGATACCTATCCAGGAGTTCCACAATCCCTCTTGGGGTAGCAGGGATAAAGGAAGGCTCCCCCTTCAATAGCCTTCCCATATTCAGGGGATGGAAGCCATCCACATCCTTAACAGGAGAGATCCTCTCTAAGATTCTCTTCTCATCGAGATGTTGGGGAAGAGGGAGTTGCAGAACAATCCCATCTAGCATAGGATTCTCATTCAACCCTTCTATTAGATTTATTAGTTCATCTTGAACGGTATTTTCGGGGAGAGCATGCTCTTCAAAATAGATCCCTAATTCTAGTGCCTTCTTCTTCTTATTCCGGACATAGATCGCCGAAGCGGGCTCCTCTCCTACCCTTATGACCGCTAAGCCAGGAGTAACCCCTTCCTCCTTCAGTTCCTTTACTTTTGGAGAGAGTTCTTTCTGGATCTCTTGGGCGATCCTTCTCCCATCCAGGATTATGGCGCCCATCTCTCTTGGATCCTCTCTATCTTCTCTGCCCTTCCAGTCTTAGAATCTATGTTAATTATTACCCCTTGGAGATAGATATTCTCCTTCTCAACCTCAAACCTAATCGGTATCTGGGATAGGAACTTCTTTAGGGCAAGTTCCTTCTTTATGCCAATCACAGAATCTAAGGAGCCCACCATCCCGATATCTGTGATGTAGGCCGTACCCTTAGGAAGGACCCTCTCATCCGCAGTCGGGATATGGGTATGGGTCCCCACTACTGCCGATACCCGGCCATCGAGATACCAGCCCAGGGCGGTCTTCTCACTGGTGATCTCCGCATGCATATCAACGATGATGACCTTTGTCTCCTGGGATAGTTTTCCGATCTCTTCATCTGCCTTTCTAAAAGGACAGTCCAGCTCAGCTAGGAAGACCCTCCCGGAGAGATTCAGAACCCCAACCCTTTCACCCTTTTCTGTAGAGAGGATACCAGAACCCTTTCCCGGAACCTTTGGGGGATAGTTTGCTGGCCGCAGCAAGCCGGGGTCCTTATCCAGGGTTCCGTAGATCTCCTTATACTTCCAGACGTGATTGCCTGTGGTGATAACATCTATTCCCATAGAATGTAGTTCCTCAACAATCTTAGGAGTAATCCCCATGCCCCCTGCGGCGTTCTCACCATTGGCGATTACTAGATCGATTCTGTGCTCTCTCTTCAATTTAGGAAGAAGATCCGCAACCGCTTTTCTCCCCGGTTTCCCGACAATATCCCCAATCACTAGAAT
>DLMW01000039.1:10725-36831 GCA_002478245.1 bacterium UBP18_UBA7526 | reverse complement strand
TAAGCGGGTGACTCGGCAGGACCCGCTTTACTATTTGGCATATTCTATGGCCCTCTTCTCCCGAATGACGGTTACCTTTATCTGTCCCGGGTACTCCAGTTCCTTCTCAATCCTTTTGGAAATATCCCTTGCCAACTGGACCGCCTGGGCATCACTCACCTTCTCGGCCTCTACCATGATCCTTATCTCCCTTCCCGCCTGAATGGCATAGGACTTCTGGATTCCCGGGAAGGAGTCAGCGATGGCCTCTAATCTCTCTAGCCTCTTGACATAGCTCTCCAGGGTCTCCCTTCTCATCCCCGGCCGGGAGGCGGAGATGGCATCTGCCGCTAAAACCAAGACCGCCTCCACGCTCTTGGGTTCCACCTCCTCGTGATGACTGACGATGGCCTGGATAACTCCCGGGGATTCCCGATATCTTCTTGCCAGATCTGCTCCGATCCGGGCATGGGTCCCCTCTACCTCATGATCCACTGCCTTGCCTAGGTCATGCAGGAGTCCGGCCCTCTTGGCCACTTTGACCTGGGCCCCTAGTTCCGCCGCCATCATCCCGGCAAGATGGGCCACCTCCTTGGAATGCTCTAAAACATTCTGACCATAACTCGTGCGATACTTCAGCTTCCCCAGAAGCTTGATCTCCTCGGGATGGAGGTGGGAAACCCCGACCTCGAGAGCCGTCTCTTGCCCCACCTTTCTTATGGTCTCCTCCATCTCTCTTTTCGCCTTCTCCACTATCTCCTCAATCCTTGCCGGCTGAATCCTACCATCAGCGATCAATCTCTCCAGGGCGATTTTGGCGATCTGTCTCCTTAGGGGGTCGAAGCTGGAGAGCACTACTGCCTCTGGGGTATCATCAACGATGAGGTCCACTCCTGTGGCGGCCTCAAAGGCCCGGATGTTCCTTCCCTCCCTACCAATGATCCTCCCCTTCATCTCATCTGAAGGGAGGGAGACGGTAGAGACCGTAGTCTCTGTAGTATACTCTGGGGCGCACCTCTGAATGGCGGTAGAGATGATCTCCCGCGCCTTCCTATCCGCCTCCTCCCGTGCCTTATCCAAAGCATCCTTGATCACCATCGCTTGCTCCTGGGTCATCTCCCTCTTTAGGTTAGCAAGGAGCATTCCCTTTGCCTCTTCCCTGGTTAGCCCGGATACTCTCTCTAGGTTCTTCCTCTCTTCCTCTAGAGTAGCCTCCAGGCTCTCCTCCTTTAAGGTGAGGGACTTCTCCCTTGCCAGGAGCTGATTAACCTTGAGGCCCAATTCCTTCTCCTTCTTCTCCAGTAGGTCGACCTTGCGGTTCAGTTCCCCCTCTTTTCTTAAGAGTTCTTGAGAAAGCCTCTCTATCTCCTGGCGTCTCTCTTTAGTTCTTTTCTCAAACTCTACCTCTCGTTTATGGGAGAGGTCCTTTACTTCCAGCAAGGCCTCCCTTCTTTTGGCCTCTGCCTCCCTTTTGGCCTCCTCCAAGATCTTCTCTGCCTCTTTTTTGGCTGCTCCCAGGCGCATCTGGGTGAGCTTCTGACCGAAGAGAAAGCCCACCAATAGCGCCCCAATCAGGCAGAGGAATAAGGCTAAGGCACTAGCCACATACTCTATAGAAATGGTCATCTATCTCCTCCTTTCCAAGACCCTTCTCTCTGTTACCACCTTCCCCACTCCTCTATCATGCCTCTTACAGGGGAGACTATTCACTATCTGAAAGTCATAGGCTAGGGCAATGAAAGAAACCTTTTTGGGAAGCTCCTTTAAGAAGCGATCATAGTATCCCTTCCCATAACCTATCCTTTTCCCTTTTAGGTCAAAGGCAATTCCCGGAAGGATGACCAGGTCGATCCCTTTGGGTGTTGTCTTCTTAGGGGTCCCCTTGGGCTCCAGGATTCCAAAGCTTCCCTTCTCTACATCCTTCCCTAGGTCTTTGATCTCGCCCAAATAAATCTCCCTTCCCCTTACCTTGGGAAGGAAGACCCTCTTCCCTTTCTGGAGGGCCTCCTTAATCATCTCCTCTGTCTCTACCTCACTCCCTTTAGAGTAGTAGAAGAGGATGGTATGGGCTCTTTTAAACTCCTCCAGAGAGAAGAGCCTCTTCTTTATCTTGCGACTCTTCTTCCTTCTTAGATCTTCTGGTTCTTTATCTCTTCTGGAAAGAATCTCTTCTCTTATCCTTCCCTTTCCCATTCTTCTAATCTCTTCTTTATCTTTGTCTCATAGCCAATATCCTTTGGCTCATAGTATCTTACCTTCTTGGGAAGATACTTTTGCTTGACATATCCCTTCTCATAGTCATGGGCATACTTGTACCCCTTTCCATAACCCAACTTCTCTGCCCCCGGATAGTGGGTATCCTTAAGATGCTTGGGCACCAAAAGGGTTCTCTTCTCCTCAACATCCTTCAGTGCCTTCTCGATACCCAGGTAGCTGGCATTCGATTTGGGAGCCGTGGCGACATAGACCGCTGCCTGAGCTAAGGGGATCCTGGCCTCTGGTAGGCCAATGGATTCTGCCGCCCCTAGGGCGGCCTGGGCTAAGACTAAGGCCTGGGGGTCGGCATTCCCCACATCCTCACTGGCACAGATGACGATCCTACGGGCGATGAACCTTGGATCCTCACCCGCAGCGATCATCTTGGCCAGCCAGTATAATGTAGCATCCGGATCCGAGCCCCGCATACTCTTAATGAAAGCAGATATGGTATCGTAATGTTCATCCTCGCCCCTATCATACCTTAGGGCCTTCTTCTGGATGGACTCCTGGGCCACTTCAAGATCGAAATTAATTATCCCTTCCTTATCTGGCTTGGTGGTCATGACCCCCAATTCCAGGGCATTCAAGGCGCGTCGGCCATCCCCATCACAATAGGTGGCTAGATGCTTCAGAGCCTCTTTATCCATCCTTACCTTATAGCCTTTCTGGGTCAATTCTTCCAAGGCCCTCTTCACTATCTTCTCAATATCCTTTTTCCTTAGAGTCTTAAACTCGAAGACCAGGGAGCGGGAGAGGAGGCCCTTAATAACTGAGAAGTAGGGGTTATGAATGGTGGCCCCGATCAAGATAATGACCCCTTCCTCTACATGGGGAAGGAGGGCATCCTGCTGGGCCTTATTGAAGCGATGGATCTCATCAATGAATAAGGTGGTCTTCTTCCCATACATCGCCCGCCTATCCTTTGCCTGAGCAACAACCTTTCTGATCTCCCCCACCCCACAGGTGGTGGCATTGAGATACACAAAGTGGGACTGCGTTTCTCTGGCGATGATGGAGGCCAGAGCGCTCTTCCCGGTTCCCGGAGGTCCCCAGAAGATGGCCGAGCCTATCCTATCCGCCTCTATCGCCCGACGCAGTAACTTTCCTTGGGAGAGGATATGCTCCTGGCCCACGAATTCACTCAAATCCTTAGGTCTCATCCTCAGGGCCAAAGGAGCCTCTTTTAGAATCTTCTCTTCAAAAAGATCCATCTCGCCCTCGCTTCGCTCGGATAGTTTGCAGTAACCAGTTTACAGTGACCAGTAAAACCGTAGAATATCAGTATATTAGAACATCAGAATAAGAATTCAGAATACCAGATTCAATTTTATAATCTGACTTTCTGATAACTGACCTTCTCTATCTGATGCTCTTTTATTTTTTGCTGTAAACTGTTCACTGTAAACCTCTATTCTTACTGCCCAAAAAAGAAGTTCCCCACTCAGGCCGTGTGCGAAAACTTTTGAATCGGCTTTACGCCAAGTGGGTATCCTACCAATTGCCGGGAAATTTCTTCCCGACTCGGATCCCCAGTTTAGAAGTGTCGACTCAAAATTGTTGCCGCATCACGCGCTAGAGCAGGGAACCAATTATAGTATATCACACTTTTTTTCAATTTGCAAGTAAAATCTTATCTCAATCCCTGTTCCAGAAGCTTGATCAATCTCTTCTCCCTTTCCCTTATTCTCTTGTTAGAGAGTTCAGCCTCTCTCTTCAACTTATGGAGTTCATCTGCGATGTTCAATGCGGCTTTGACAGCAAGCTTAGTGGAAAGTACCTGAGAACCAGTAGGAGCTAGCCTTCTCATCTTGCTATCTACATATCGAGCCAACCTCTTGGCGTACCTTTCCTCCTCGCCTCCTTCTACTCTTATGGGATAACTACTACCCAAGATCTCTATCTTTATAGTCTTGGTCATCTTCCCGTCTTCTCTAAACGAGCCAGAAGCTCTTCCACGCGGAGTCTGACGAAATCCCTGGTCTTCTTCAGGGCCTCGTTTTCATTCTTGAGCTTAGTAACCAATTCCAGGACCTTTCTAATCTTCTCCTCCAGCCTATCTATCTCCGTCACTTTCTGATCCTCGCCCCGAAACCTCTCTCCAGCCCTGAAGAGATCCTCTGCTGGAGCTTCTTAATCTCCTCATCCTTAAGTGTCCTATTTTTTGCCCGATAGGAGATGGAGTAGGCTAATCCCTTATGGCCAGGGGGTATCTGGGCTCCCCGATAGAGATCGAAGAATCTAACCTCCTCCACCAGTCTTCCCCCCAGGGAATAGATGGTCTGGACAATCTCTTGGGAAGTAATCTCTTCTGGGATGATGAGGGCGATATCCCGGGAAATGGCTGGATACCTGGGAAGTTCTCGGAATCTCTTCTCCCTCTTCCCTAAAAGGAATCCTTCTAGGTTAAGTTCCAAGACAAAGGACCCCACCTCTATCCCAAAGTAGGATAAAACTTTGGGATCCATCTCTCCTAAAAGGCCCACCTTTCTATTGGCGATTAGAACCTCTCCCCCCCTTCCAGGAAGAAGGAAGGTTAAAGGGCTAGAAGAGATCCTGGGGGAGGGAATGGCCAGTTCTTCACAGAGGGCCTCCAGGATCCCCTTCAGATCATAGAGATCGCCCTCTCCCGCAAGAAGCGCTCCCAGGGCCATCTCTTCTTTCCCCAGAGAGAAGACTCTACCCAGTTCAAAGATCTTGACTTTGGGGTTCCCCTGATTGAGGTTATGGATAAGATTTTTAAGTAGTCCAGGGATGAGGCTGGGGCGCATGATATTCTGTCTCTCAGTTAAGGGGTTAGTCAACTTGATGATCTGGCGGGGAGAAAGGCCCATCCTTTCTCCCTCCTCAAGGGAGATGAAGCCATAATTGATTACCTCTCTGTAGCCCCCAGCAACCAAGATCTCTCTAATCCTGGGGGCTAAGGTCTCAAGAGGTTCCTGGGAGTAAGAAGCGATTCTTCCTTCGGGCAGAAGGGAAGGGATCCTGTGGTAGCCGTGGATTCTAGCGATCTCCTCTATGAGATCGATCTCTCTGGTGACATCCCTTCTGTAGGAAGGGACCCCAATCATTCTTCCCCTTATCGCGAATCCTAATCTCTTTAATATCCGGGCCATCTGGTCCCAGGGAAGATCTATTCCCAGTACCCAATTTACCCTCTCCTTTCTTAAGGTTATTCTCTTTGGCTTCCTGGGCAGAAGATTTCTATCGATGAAGGCTACCTCTTCCCCTCCCGCTAGTTTGAGGATTAGATCCCGTGCTCTCCGGGAGGCGGTGATTACCCCTTCCGGGTCAACATCCCTCTCGAACCTATAGGATGACTCAGTGAAGAGGTTTACTCTCTTCGCCCCTCTTCTCACTACTATGGGATCGAAGTAGGCGCTCTCTAAGAGAATATTCCTCGTCTTATCAGTGACCTGGGTATCCTCTCCTCCCATAATCCCCGCAAGGGCAATCGGTCTCTTACCATCGGCGATGATCAGGATATCTCTATCCAGGCTTCTCTCCCTACCATCGAGAGTAGTTATCCTCTCTCCATCATCTGCTCGGCGAACAATTATCCTCAACGGGCTGACCAACTTATCTAAATCAAAGGCATGTAAGGGCTGACCGCTTTCAAATAATACATAGTTGGTGATATCCACGATATTATTGATGGGCTTTATTCCTATACTCTCCAGGTGCTCTTTTAGCCAGGGAGGGGAAGGCTGGACCCCGACGCCTTTAATTACCCGACCACTGTAGCGAGGGCAACCCTTCTTGTCCCTTATCTCTACCTTGATAATGCCTTTTTGTCTTTTGTCTTTTTCACTTATCCTAGGAAATTTCAGAGGTTTATTGGTTAGAGCCGATACCTCTCGCGCCACACCGATGATACTGGCACAATCCCCCCGATTGGTAGTGAGGTCAAGTTCCAGGATAGTATCCTTGCCAGACTTCTGGATATGGCTTACCTCCACCCCGGCCATGGTCAACCTATGGGCCAGTTCCTTAGGAGGAAGCTTAATATCGATATATTCTCTTAGCCAACTAAGAGGAACCTTCATCCTTTCTTCTCTAAATCTTCCTTCACTCTCAATATCTTCTTTTTTAACTTAGGAATGTCTTCCTTATAATGGCATCTTGAATCTGCGGGGAACTGAAAAATACATCTCTTATTATTCCTTCTGTATATTCTTCAATTCGGTTTATACATTCCAATATATGTTCAATAAAAACTTCAGGATCCTTTTTCATAAGATTACCACTTGCTCACTTAGTATCCTCTCCCTAAGAAGAGGATGCAAAGAATTGTAAGTAAGCACGTCTACTTTTCTCCCTAGTAATTCTTCAAGTTCTATCTTAAGTCCTGCAAGATCGAGAAGGTTTTTTTACCTCTGAATTCCACTAAGATATCTAGATCACTGCCCCTTTTAACTTCCCCAATTACAAAAGAACCAATTATCTCCTCAATATGGGCATTCATATTTTCACCTTATCCTCTTTCAGCCCGCTAGAACTGCCTCAAGAACCTTAGATCGTTTTCAAAGAAGAGTCTCATATCGCTGATATTGTATTTGAGCATGGCGATTCTCTCTATTCCCATACCGAAAGCAAAACCAGTATACTTCTCGGAGTCGTAACCTACCGCCTTAAAGACAGAAGGATCGATCATCCCAGAACCCAAGATCTCAAGCCACCCGGTCTGTCTACAGACCGAACATCCTTTTCCCTTACAGATGAGGCAGCCGATGTCCACCTCGGCACTGGGTTCGGTATAAGGGAAGAAGGAGGGTCGGAAGCGAACAGGGGTCTTTGGTCCAAATAATCCGTTCAGAAAGACCTCTAATATCCCTTTTAAATGGGAGAAGCTAATCCCTTCATCAACCATGAACCCTTCTACCTGATGGAACATGGGTAGGTGGCTGGCATCCACTGCCTCATACCGATATACCTTGCCCGGAGAGATGACCCGGATAGGGGGCTTCTCCTTCTCCATGACGTGTATCTGGACAGGAGAGGTATGGCTCCGCAGGAGAGTATTTTTACTAAGATAGAAGGTATCGAGCATCCCCCGAGCCGGATGGCCGGGAGGCATGTTGAGAGCCTCGAAGTTATAATAGTCGGTCTCTATCTCTGGTCCCTGAACAACCCTAAAGCCCAATCTCAAAAAGATTCCCGTGACCTCATTCAGAATCTGAGTTATGGGATGGAGTCCACCCAAGGAGGGCCTCTTCCCAGGAAGGGTGAGGTCTAAAGGAGGTAGGAGGTGCCTCTCTTTAGCCTTTGCCCTTCTTTCCTCTATTTCCTGACTCAAGTTTTTCTTTATTTCGTTTGCTAATTTCCCCAAGGAGGGTCGTTTCTCCCTGGGCAAATCCCCTATCTTTCGGATAAAAAGGGTAAGAGACCCTTTCCTTCCCAGATACTTTATTCTCAAGGTTTCCAGTTCTTCGAGAGTCTTGGCTTTATCAAGGTCTTCTTTGGCTTCTTTCCCTATCCTCTTTAGGTCTTCTTCCAATTCCTACTCCTTACCAGAGAGTCTCTTGAGTTTGGTTAGGTTTTCATCCTTACCAATAACTACTAAGTGATCCCCCTCCTCAATCTTATCCTCTGCCCTGGGGGCGATATTCACGGTCTCCACAAATTCTGCCTCTCCCCCTTTGGTGAGTTGAGGGACCTTCTTCTTTATGGTGATGATATTTGCTCCATACTTTGCCCTTATATCGAGAGCTCTTATTGTCTTTCCTACAAAGGCTTCTGGGGCAACAATCTCCATGATGCTATGGCCGGGAGATAGTTCTATCTGCTCCAGAACGCTGGGGGTAATAAGGGTCTGGGCCAACCTCTCACCCATCTCCCTCTCAGGGAAGACCACCTTATCTGCTCCGATCTTCTGCAGGATCCTTCCATGGCGCGCATTCAAAGCCTTGGCCACTACCTCCTTCACCCCAATCTCTTTTAACAAGAGGGTAATCAGAATACTTGCCTGCATATCGGTAGCAATAGCCACTATGGCAACATCCACATCCTCAATCCCCACTGCCCTCAAGGCCTTCTCATCTGTGGCATCGAGTACTACTGCCTCAGTGACGAGATCGCTTATCTCCTTCACCCGCTCTTCGTTCTCGTCAATGGCCAACACCTCATGTCCGGCGTTAGCCAGGGTTTGGGCAACGCTTGAGCCGAACCTCCCCAGACCGATTACTGCAAACTGTCTTGCCATCTTTCCCTCCTTGTCAACCGATCATTACCCTCTCTTCGGGATACTTATATAATGGGGCATACTCTCTCTGACCCATGGCCACGGCAATGGTCAAGGGGCCGATCCTTCCTGCGAACATGGTAACGGTGATTATAATCCGCCCCAGTTTGGAGAGCATATCTGTTATCCCCGTTGATAATCCAACGGTACCAAAGGCAGAGAAGACCTCGAAGAGAACCTTGATGAATTCCTTCCCCTCCGTGATCAAGAGGAGAAAGGTAGCTAAAATGACTAATCCCAGAGCAAGAGTAATGACCGTCAGTATCTCCCGGGTGACTTTGTGAGAAATGGTTCTTTTAAAGAAGGTTATCTCTTTCTTCCCCCGGAAGAAGGCCAAAATAGTGACCAGGAAGACCCCAAAGGTGGAGGTCTTTATCCCTCCTCCTGTAGAGCCAGGGGAGGCGCCGATGAACATGAGGAGCATCAGGAGAAAGAGGGACCCCTCTCTCATGCTTCCAATCTCTAAGGTGTTGAAGCCTGCTGTCCTGGGGGTAATGGATTGAAAGGCAGCCCCTAGTATCTTTCCTCCCTGCGGGAGGGTAGAGAGGGTATTATTCCTCTCTAAGAGGAAGATGAGAGGAATGGAGAGGACGATAAGGAAGAAGGTAGTGGTTAAGACTACCTTGGTATGGAGGCTCAGGGTTTCTTCCCTTCCTGGTCGATATCTCCTCAAGTCGGTCAAGACAATGAATCCCAACCCGCCCAGGATAATGAGAAGAAGCATGGTAATATTTATTGCGGGATCGCTTCGGTAGCCTACCAGGCTATCTTTAAAGAGAGAGAATCCAGCATTACAGAAACCAGAGATGGCATGGAATATCGCGCAGTATCCTGGGTGAGCGATACCCGCACCCCGCCACCTTAGATAGAGAAAGAGAGCCCCCAATCCCTCAATGGATAGGGTAAGGATAATAACATACCTTAAGAGAACCCTTATCCCTCCTAGAGTAGAGTGCTTCAGGGCCTCTTGGACAACCATCCTCTCCCGCAGACCGAGGCGGCGGCCGATCATGAGACCAAAGAGTGTAGCCATGGTCATGATCCCCAAGCCCCCGAACTGGATGAGCACCAGGATGACCAGTTGGCCGAAAAGAGAGAAATAGCTTCCCGTATCGACTACTTTCAGACCGGTGACGCAGGTGGCACTGGTTGCTGTAAAGAGGGCATCGATAAGGGGAAGTCTCTGGCCCTGGGCCGTGGCCAGAGGTAGGGAGAGGAGGATGGTTCCTATGGTAATTGCGACCAGAAAACTTAAGGCAAGGATCTGGGCCGGATTCAGTCTGGCTCTTGCCATTCACTCTCCTTTGTAAGTGCCAAAGATTCGCAAAGGCGCAAAAGTTTTAGCGTCTTGGTGATTTCATTTGGCGTTTAGCAATATCCACCAGTTGGGTGAAGGTATCTGGGTCATTTATGGCTAAATCGGATAGCATCTTGCGATCGATGGCTATTTTTGCCTTCTTCAGTCCATTGATGAATCTATTATAACTCATCTCTTGGCTGCGGCAGGCGGCATTTATTCTCGAGATCCATAAGCGTCTAAAGTCCCTCTTTCTCCTCTTCCGGTCTCGGTAGGCGTAGACCAGGGATCTGGTCACCGCCTCTTTGGCTGTGCGATAGAGCCTGCTCTTCGCCCCATAATATCCCTTTGCCGCTTTTAATATCCTCTTCTTCTTTCTTTTCCTTGCCGGGGCATACTTTGTCCTTACCATAAAGGCCTCGCTTCGCTCGGTTCGTTTCCAGTTAACCGTTCACCATGAACCGGAAGGCCATACTCTGCACTTATCCATAGGGGATTAATCTCTTGATGCGCTTCATATCCGTCTTATGAATTAGGCCTGGTCTCTTAAGGCCTCTCTTCCTCTTGGCGCTCTTCTTGGTCAAAATATGACTCTTAAAGGCCTTCTTTCTCTTGATCTTTCCCTTCTTAGTTAATCGGAACCTTTTAGCTGCTCCTCTTTTGGTCTTTATTTTAGGCATCTCTTTCCTCGCTATCGCTCGGAGTAAGAAAGCAGAAGAGTATTTTTCTCTTGATTTTACTTCTTTTACTCTTCTACTTTTTACTTGGGTCTGAGGACCATGGTCATGTTGTAGCCTTCTAGTCTGGGACCCCTCTCCACGCAGGCCTTCTCCTTTGTCTCTTCCATTAGTCTATCAAGAAGGCGCCGGCCCAGCTCTGGATAGGAGACCTGTCTCCCCAAGAACATGATGGTCACCTTGACCTTATCCCCTCTCTCCAAGAATTTCAGAGCCAGGCGTTTCTTCACCTGATAGTCATGCTCCCCGATCTTGATGCGCATCTTCACTTGTTTAATCTCATAGGTCTTCTGCTTCTTTCTCTCTTTTCGTAGTCTCCTCTCTTGCTGGTACCTAAACTTTCCGTAATCCATTACCCGGCAGACAGGGGGAGAGGCCTGGGGAGCAACCTCTATTAAGTCCAAAGCCTCTCTTCGGGCAATCTCTAAAGCCTTCCCTACTTCCATGATCCCCAGCTGCTTACCCTCTTTGTCAATCACCCTTACCTCTTTTGCCAAGATGGCCTCGTTTACTCTCAACCCTCCTTTAATCTTTTCTTCCTCCTAGATTAAAAAATTTGGATGGCAGAAGCCATCCTTTCTATATCTAAACCCTACGAGCAGTCTTCTCATCTAAAGACGCTGTAAGGTGAGAAGCAGATAGCCTCCACTTCATTCAAAATTTTAGCATAACTGGCAAAGAATGTCAATTTTTCTTTCTCTTTATTTCACGGGAAACTTTGCTAACAAACTCATCTACCTTTACCTGGCCCAAGTCCTCTTCGCTTCTCAGTCTTAAAGCCACACTCCCGCTCTTTGCCTCTTTATCTCCAAGAACAAGCATATAGGGAATCTTCTCTAATTGGGCCTCTCTAATTTTATAGCCGATCTTCTCATTCCGACTGTCTAACTCTACCCTCAGATTCTCTCTCTCTAACCTCCCCTTTACCTCTAAAGCATACTCCATATGGCGCTCGGCAATGGGGAGGATTTTTACCTGAACGGGGGAGATCCAGACCGGAAATGCTCCTCCATAATGTTCAATCAAAACCCCCAAGAACCTCTCCATGCTTCCTAGTAAGGCCCTATGGATCATGATGCATCGATATCTCTTTCCGTCCCTTCCCGTATAGGAGAGGTTGAACTTCTCCGGGAAGTTGAAGTCCACCTGGATGGTGGAACACTGCCAGAGTCTCCCTAAGGCATCCGCGATCTGGATATCGATCTTCGGCCCATAAAAGGCACCTTCACCAGGGGCAATCTCATAATCTAGCCCACTCTCTTTTAGCGCCTCCTTCAAGGCCTCCGTAGCCTGTTCCCAGTTTTTCTTACTTCCGATATAATCCTCTGGCCGGGTAGAGAGAATGAGCTTATAGCCGAAACCAAAGGTCTTCAAAATATCTAAAGCGAAAAAGACCGCTTTCTCTATCTCCTCTTTAAGTTGCTCTGGGGTACAGAAGATGTGGCCATCATCCTGAGTAAATCCCCGCGCCCTCATCAGGCCATGCATCACCCCCGATCTTTCGTGCCTGTAGACCGTTCCCAGTTCAAAGTATCTTATGGGTAGGTCTCTATAGCTGCGGATCTTACTCTTATAGACCAGGACATGACCCGGACAGTTCATGGGCTTTATGGCATACTCCTGATTTTCTATCTCGAAGAAGTACATCAACTGCCGATAGAAGTCATAATGGCCAGACCTCTTCCATAGGTCTATCCGATACATATGGGGAGTAATGACCGATTGATAGCCTCTCTTTTCGTGTTCTTCTTCTATAAAATCCTCAATTATCTTTCTTAAGATAGCTCCCTTGGGATGGTAAATGACTAAACCCGCTCCGGCCTCATCATGGATGGAGAAAAGGTCTAGGGACTTCCCTAACTTTCTATGATCCCTTTTCTTCGCTTCCTCAATATTCCTTAGATATTCATCCAATTCTTCCTTAGTGAAGAAGGCTGTGCCATATATCCTCTGGAGCATGGGATTGGTCTCCTTCCCCCTCCAGTAGGCACCAGCCATAGAGGTGAGTTTGAAGGCCTCTACTTCTTTAGTGCTCTTTATATGAGGCCCTTTGCAGAGGTCGTTGAAGTCCCCCGTAGCATAGAAACTTATTCTCTTCCCCTTCAATCCTTTAAGGAGCTCCAGCTTAAATCTCTCCTTATCTCTCTTCAATAATCTTTGAGCCTCTTCCCTTTCAAGCATCCTCTTCTTGAAGGGGAGATCCTTCTCTATGATCTCGGCCATCCTCTTCTCTATCCTCTTCAGATCCTCTGGGGTAAAGGGCTCTTTCTTCTCAAAGTCATAATAGAAGCCATCAGGGATTGATGGGCCTATTCCCAACTTTACTTTGGGGAAGAGTTCCTTCACTGCTTGAGCCAGAATATGGGCCGTAGAATGCCTCAGGGTAGCGAGGTCTCTCTTCGCCATTCATTGCTCCTATAGTATAAATGGTGGGCGGTACTGGATTTGAACCAGTGACCCCTTGCATGTCAAGCAAGTACTCTAACCAACTGAGCTAACCGCCCATAGTGCCGAGGGCCGGAGTCGAACCGGCATGCCCCTTACGGGACAACAGATTTTAAGTCTGTAGCGTCTACCTATTCCGCCACCCCGGCATTGGAGGTGCGGGTGGAAATTGCACCCACGAATAACGGTTTTGTCCCGCCTCAAGATAACCCCTTCGGGTCGCTCGCTGCTCCTTATTCGTCGCAGCCGGCACCCCCTCTGGCAGGAGAGCAAAGGCATGCTTTGCCTCCCTGTCACCCCCTGGGGGAAAGCAGATTCTCTCGCAAAGACAGACCCCCTAATCCTTTGGTATCGGAATTATTGAAATTCCGATACCTTCAAATATGCAATATAAAGGCGGCGATCGGAATCGAACCGATGAATAACGGTTTTGCAGACCGCTCCCTTAACCACTTGGGTACGCCGCCATATTGGAGCGGGCGAAGGGAATCGAACCCTCGTCGCTAGCTTGGCAAGCTAGTGTATTAACCACTATACGACGCCCGCCTCTGGTGGGCTGGAGAGGACTTGAACCTCCACGGGTTACCCCACACGCCCCTCAAACGTGCGCGTATACCAGTTCCGCCACCAGCCCTTCTATAATTTAGCTGCTGAACTTCGTATCATCCGAAAACAGTGAATAGAAATCGAAGACTAATAGGGAAATCTGAAATTAGAAAACCGTTTGATGAAAAATGCAAAATCCGGTTACTCACCCTCTGGAACTTTTTGCTCCGGGATGGTCTCTACTGCTGCTTCTTCTTCCATGACAGAGACTCTCCTCTTACTAGAAAGAACGACTAAGGTTAGGGAAGTAATCATGAAGAGGATGGCTAAGGTAGTAGTGAGCCTGGTTAAAAAGGTACCTGCGCGAGTGCCCAAGGTAGTCTCGGTTATTCCCCCGAAAGCTCCTCCCAGACCTCCCCCTTTGGCAGACTGCATGAGGATAATAAGGATTAATAAAATACTTGCTATGATATGGATTCCCAGGATTAGATTAAACATCTTCACTCCTTATCAGTTAGGGCCGTTACTCCCGGGAGTTCCTTCCCCTCCAAGAATTCCAGAGAAGCTCCTCCCCCAGTGGAGACATGGCTCATTCTATCCGTAAGACCTGCCTTTGCAATAGCGGCTACAGAATCCCCTCCCCCGATGACCGTGATAGCCTTTGATTCTGCCAGGAGTTTAGCGATGGCAAATGTTCCCTTACTGAAAGGCTCGATCTCAAAAATCCCCATGGGACCATTCCACAGAATAGTCCTTCCCTTATTTATGGCATGGCCGAATTTGGCGATGGTGGCTGGTCCGATGTCCACCGCCTGCCAGTCAGGAGGAATGCCCAGGCGCTGAACGATTTCTACTTTAGCATCGGCTGCTATCCTATCCGCCACTACATGATCGATGGGAAGAAGGATAGGGATCCCTTTGCTTATGGCCTCGATCAGTATCTCCTTGGCGAGATCTATCTTATCCTCCTCTACCAAGGACCTGCCCGTCTCCACTCCCCGAGCCTTGAAGAAGGTATAGGCCATCCCTCCTCCAAAGATGAAGATGTCTGCCTTGCCCAGAAGATTTTTGATGACCCCAATCTTCGTCGATACCTTTGCTCCTCCTAAGATAACGATGAAGGGCCTCTCAGGATTAGAGAGAACCTTCCCTAAGTATTCGATCTCTTTCCTTAATAGATAGCCACAGGCAGAAGGGAGAAATTTGGTTACTCCCACGGTTGAGGCATGGGCGCGATGGGCGGTACCAAAGGCATCGTTGATAAAGACATCCCCCAGACTGGCCAGCTCCTCGGCAAACCCGGGGTCGTTTTCTTCCTCTTCTCTGTGGAATCTGAGGTTCTCTAAGAGTATTACCTCACCATCTCTCAAATTCCTGACCGCCTCTTTTACCTCTTTCCCAATGCAGTCATCGAGCTTCTTTATCCTTCTTTTGAGCAGTCTTCCCAATCTCTCTGCTACTGGAGAAAGGCTTAGCTCTTCTCTTACCTTCCCTTCTGGTCGACCGAGATGGGAGATTAAAATGGCTTTCCCTCCCTGTTCCAGGACCCTCTTTATGGTCGGGAGAGAGGCCCTGATGCGGGTATCATCCGTGACCTTCCCCTTCTCCAGCGGAACATTGAAGTCCACCCGGATGAGAATTCTTTTGCCCTTTAAATCCAAATCATCGATACTTAATTTATCCATTCCCATCCTCGCTTCGCAGGGGGAATAGTTTCCAGTTTACCCGCTCCCCCGATTCATCAGGGTCGCTGTCTACTGGTTACTTCTTACTAATATACTCCACCAACTCCACTAAACGGAGGGAGTATCCCCACTCATTATCATACCAGGCCAAGACCTTGACCAGATTCCCTTCTATGACGTAGGTGGATAGACCATCTACGATGGCGGAGTGAGGGTTCCCATTAAAATCCCGGGAGACCAGGGGTTCCTCACTATACTCTAAGATATGGGATAGCGCACCTCTTGAGGCCTTCTTGAAGGCCTCGTTCACCTCTTCCCTGGTTACCTTTTTCTCCACCTCACAGACGAAATCGACCAGCGAGACATTTGGGGTAGGAACCCTGATCGCCAGACCATCCATCTTCCCTTTCAACTGGGGAAGGGTTAAGGCCGTGGCCTTCGCTGCTCCAGTAGTGGTGGGGATCATGGAGAGGCTGGCGGCTCTTGCCCTCCTTAGATCCTTATGGGGGAAGTCCAGGATGACCTGATCGTTAGTATAGGAGTGGATGGTGGTCATTAATCCTTTTTTTATTCCGAAGCTATCGAGTAATACCTTGGCCACTGGTGCCAGGCAGTTCGTGGTGCAGGAGGCATTGGAGATGATGTGATGCCTCTCTGGGTCATACTCCTTTTCATTCACCCCCAGGACAATGGTGATATCCTCCCCCTTTGCGGGAGCAGAGATTATCACCTTCTTCGCCCCAGCCTTTAGGTGTTTCTCTGCCCCCTCCCTATCTGTGAACTTTCCTGTGGACTCAATGACTACCTCTACCTCAAGTTCCTTCCAAGGCAAAGAGGCGGGATCCTTCTCCTTGAATACCCTAATCTCCCTGCCATCGATGATTAAGGTATTATCCTTTGCCTTTACTTCCCCAGGAAAGATGCCGAAGGTCGAGTCATACTTAAAAAGGTGAGCCAGGGTCTTGGCATCCGTTAGGTCATTGACCGCAACAAATTCCAAACCCTCCTTCTCCAACCCCGCCTTCAGAGCCAGGCGGCCAATCCTTCCCAACCCATTGATTCCTACCCTTACCATAAATCCCTCCTTTGTGGTATTCTTAACTCAATATAATAGCATATCTTTAAGAATAAGTCAAATTTTTGAGATTGTTCGGGCCAAGGTAAGGACCGTTACCTCTCTTGCTCCAGCAGTAAGCAGGACCTTACTGCATTCATCTACAGTAGCGGCGGTCGTGCAGATATCATCGATCAAAAGGATTCTCTTATTCCTAATCTCTTTTTCCTTTCTTACTATAAAAGCGTTCTTTACGTTCCTTCTCCTCTCTTCAGGGGAAAGGCTACTCATGCTTCTGGTATCCCTTATTCTCAATAGATCCCCGTGAGAAAGGGGGAGGGAGTAATGCCTACCGATTATTCGGGCAAAGGCCTCTGCCTGATTGAACTCCCTGTCTCTCTCCTTACTCCTGAAGAGAGGGACCGGGAGAATTAAATCAAAATCATCCATTTTTAGATTTTCTTGACAATACTTTAGGAGTAGTTCTCCTAGAAGGGGGATGAGGGCTTTTACCCTTTCGTATTTAAGGAGTAGAATGGCCTCTCTTAGTACTCCTTGATAGGGGCCCATGGAATATATTCTCTTGAAGTAACGTCTCTCCTTTTGACAATCCTTACAGATCCGATTCTCAGAGGATTTTAGAGGTCGGCCACACTTGAGGCAGTAAGGCTCTTCAATGAATCTAATCTGGGTAAAGCATTCTGGGCAGATATAGGTGAGGTTCCCGGCTTCTAAAGTCCTCTTACAGATTCTGCATTCCAGAGGAAAGATGAAACTCAGAAGAATCTTGATAAGGTTCATATTTATATTTTACAATACGGAGATAAAATTTGCAAAATTAATCTATCTGGGGTATACTAATAGCAAGAGTTGCAATTTACAATGAACAGGTAACATTTTTCCATTGTTCAATGTTACTCGTTAATTTCATGGGGTAAGGATGAGGATCTTGGGGCGTTATATCTGTAAGGAATTGGTGGGGCCTTTCTTTCTGGGCTTAGGGGTCTTCACCTTCATCATGCTCATGCAGCAGATCATAGAACTCACCGATCTGGTCATCTATAAGGGAGTGGGCCTAGGGATTGTGGTGCGGCTCTTCCTATACGTCCTTCCCTACTTCCTCATGTTCATCATCCCCATGGCCATCCTGGTAGCGGTACTACTCTCCTTCGGCCGCTTATCCCAAGATAACGAGATTACCGCCATCCAGGCCTCAGGCACCAATCTCTGGATCCTGATGCGACCGGTCCTGATCATCGGCCTAGCCTTAAGCATCTTCTTGGCCTTCTTCAATAACTTCGTCTCTCCCAGGAGTAAGTATGCCTTCCGGAGCCTCTACTTTGATATCGTTGATAAAAAGGCCTCTGTTGTCCTCCAGCCCAGAGTCTGGATCTCAGACTTCGACGGCCTCATCCTGCATACTGAGGAAATGGATGAAAAGACAGGAGAGATGTTTGGGGTCACTCTATATCAATTGAGTGAGGAGGGTCTTCCGAGAACCATCTTCGCCCAGAGAGGAAAGCTAGTCTCCGATCCAGAAAAGTTAGAAGTAGGGATCAAGCTCTTTCAGGGAACGATGCATACCACAGATGTCAAACACCCCGAGCGCTACCACGTCCTATCCTTCGCTACCCACTTCACCAACCTGGACATCCATGGTTCTCTTAAACACGAAGAGACAGCCAAGCGCCTGGAGGAGATGAGCACTAAGGAACTTATTACCGATATCCGAAATATTCAAAAGCAAGGACAGGTTCCTAGGTGGGAGCTAATCAAGCTCCACAAGAGGTTCTCCTTTGCCTTCGCTCCCTTAGCCTTCATCCTGATCGGTGTCCCCTTAGGGATAAAGACCCACCGGAGCACCAAGTCCCTGGGCTTCGTCATGAGCTTCTGTCTGGCCTTTGTCTATTATTTCATCATGCTGAGTGGAGAGCATCTGGGTAGAATCGGGACCCTTCCCCCGGGCCTGGCCATCTGGCTTCCCAATCTCTTCATAGGAATAACTGGGATATTCCTCTTAGTAAGGATGGTGAAAGGGTAGTGAAGATTCTGGATCGTTACTTAATGAAAGAGCTCCTGCGGCCCTTCATCTATTGCCTCCTGATCTTCACTGGCCTCATCTTCGTTGCCCAACTCTTTGAGGAGCTGGATCATATCCAGGAGCTGGGATGGGGGGCGATGATCCACTACTTCCTCTATCGCACCCCTTTCTTCCTCACCCAGTTCGCGCCCGTGGCGGTACTCTTGGCGGGCTTATGGTCTTTGGGAAGCCTCTCCAAGAACTACGAACTCACCGCCATGAAGGCCGGCGGGATATCCTTCCGGCGTATCCTGGTTCCTATGTTGGGCTTAGCATTGGCTATCAGCCTTCTCATTCTCATCCTGAATGAGTCCCTCATCCCCCCTCTCAATATGAAGGTGAAGAGGTTTGAACAGACCAGAATGGGTGAGAGGCCGGAGTATGAGAGAAGGGATAATGTTGCCTTCTATAGCCCAGACCATCAATACCTCATCTACATGAAGACCTTTGATGGGGAGAGGAGCCAGATGCTCCAGATCCAGATCCTCACCCGGCGGGAGGATGGTACCTTGGCCAGGAGAATAGATGCTCAGAAGGGATTATATAGTAATGGAGGGTGGAACTTCATTGAGGGCATAGAGAGGCAGTTCGATATCGCGGGAGAGAATATCTTAAAGGAAGAGTGCTTCAAGGAGAAGTATCTTCCCCTGGAGGTTAAGCCAAGCGACTTCAGCCGGGAGATACAGAAGCCAGAGGAGTTGAACTTCGTCCAATTAGCAAGGTATATCACTCAGTCCCGAAGAGGGGGATATGATGTCCGGAGGTACTTAGTCGATTTACATCTCAAGATCGCCTCACCCTTCGCCTGCCTCATCGTTTTATTAGTAGGTGCTCCCTTGGCCGTCTTTTCCCCAAGGAGTGGAAGGCTAATTAGCTTCGGGATGGCCATCTTCATCGGCTTCCTTTATTGGGGAGGGGTCTCTATCGGTCGCTCCTTAGGAAGGGTGGGGATATTGACTCCCTTTCTCGCCGCCTGGCTGGCCAACCTCCTCTTCATTGGCCTGGGGTTATATCTCCTACGCCGGGCAAGATAAAAGCCAAATGAGTCTTTGCTTTGCTTAATAATTTCCGAACCATGGGGTCGTTTTTAGCAATCTGTCAAAGAGCCATTTAATAGTTTAGCGTAAGGTCCTCTAAAATGCAAAAGCCCCAAAAGAATTTTGGGGCTTAATGTTTTTTGAGTTTTGGATAATCTTTTACGTAGTATCAGCTTTCTTCTTCCTTCTGGTGTAGATAAAGAGATTTCTTTTCTGTCAAAGAACTACTTTTATTCTACCACAAACCCTCTCCAAAAAGCAAAAAGCCCACTTCCTGAGTGGACTGAATAATTTTGTTCTATTCTCGGTAATTAATTTGTACTATAGTGAAAAGTCAAGATGGCCCCTTTTACAAACTCTATCTTTTCAAAAACCTTGTTACTTTCTAGGTGTCTCAATAAGCATTTTATATTTTACAAAATCTATAAGGTGTTCTACATTGTTCAAATCTGCAAGCTCCCTTTGAGCAAGCTTGACCTCTTTACTGGTTGGATAATCTTTTATTACCTTTTGATACATCTCTTTGGCCAATCCAAAGTTTAACAACTCTTTATGGCAAAATCCCATCAACATATAAGCGCGGACGATTTTTTCATGGTTAGGATAATCAACTATAAATTTTTGGTATTCTTTGATTGCCTGAGTATAATTTTCCTGAGGTCGGTGTAAACGCGTAGCTTGGATTCGATAACTATGTCCTAACGAATACTGAGCGTCAGCTGCTATTTCGCTTTCAGGATGATCTTTCACTATCTTACGAAAGATTTTAATTGCTTCTTTGAGTTCTTCTATTTTCGGTGTTTCAGACTCCAGATAGAGTTTAGCAACCTTATACTCTTTCTCCAATTGTTTTAGGTTACTTCCAATAGTTTTTCCACTGTAGCCAAAAGAAACCAAAAGAGTGAAGAGAGTGACTAAACTGAATAAGGTTACATATCGTTTACTCTCATACATAAGAAATTACCTCTAACAATGAGGTATTTCTTTATATTATTTCTTGAGCACATGATTCCTCCCCTTTAGGTTCCCAGCTCCCAGGACTTAAGGTATTTCTCTTGTTCTTTGGTTAATCTATCTATCCTTATCCCTAAGGACTTAAGCTTCAAGCGGGCGATCCTCTCATCTATCTCTGCAGGAACCGGATATACCCTCTTCTGTAATCTTCCTTTCATCCTTGCCAGATACTCAACAGATAAAGCCTGATTGGCAAAGGACATATCCATGACTGTTGGGGGATGGCCCTCTGCACAGGCTAGATTCACCAGCCTCCCCTCCCCTAAGAGATTGATCCTCTTTCCCTTAGGAAGGAGATATTGATCGATGAGACCCTTCACCCTTCTCTTCTTCTTTGCCATCCTCTCTAAGGCGGGAATGTTTACCTCAACATTGAAGTGGCCGGCATTGGCAACGATCGCTCCATCCTTCATTATTCTGAAGTGCTCTCTATCAATCAAGTTTATGTTCCCACTTGCAGTAACGAAGATCTCCCCTATCCTTGCGGCCTCGATGAGGGGCATCACCTGATAGCCATCCATACTTGCCTCCAGGGCCTTTAAGGGGTCGACCTCAGTAACGATGACCTTTGCCCCCATTCCCCTGGCCCTCATGGCGATCCCCCTTCCACACCAGCCATAGCCACAGACCACGAAGTTGCTCCCTGCCAGGAGCCTATTCGTTGCCCGTAAGATACCATCGATGGTTGACTGTCCCGTTCCATACCTATTATCGAAAAAGCGCTTCGTTTTAGCATCGTTTACAGCAATGATGGGATATCTCAATATTCCTTTATCTGCTAATACTTTCAATCTAACTACCCCAGTAGTCGTCTCCTCTGTTCCTCCAATAATACTCCGGTAAACGGTGAACGGTGAACGGTGAACGGTAGCAACGAGGTCTGCTCCGTCATCCATAGTAATCTGAGGCCCGATACTCAGGACGTTTCTAATGTGCTGGTAATAGGTCCTCTTATCCTCTCCCCGAATGGCAAAGACGCTTAAGCCTTGGTGTCTCACTAGGGAAGCGGCTACATCATCCTGGGTAGAGAGGGGATTGGAGGCACAGAGATAGGGGATGGCTCCAGCGGCCTTCAGGGTCTGCATTAGGATAGCGGTCTCGCTCGTCACATGTAAACAGGCGGAGATCCTCAAGCCCTTGAGGGGTTTCTTCTTCCTAAACTCTTCTCTTATGAGATTTAGAAGAGGCATCTCTGCCTTTGCCCATTCAATGCGCTTCTTCCCTTTATCCGCCAATTTAATATCCCTAATATGGTATCTCACTCTATAGCCTCCTCTACCTCGCTATCGCTCGGAAGTAAACCCGTTAGAGACTTAATTACAGATAGTGAAGGGAATATCCATCTCTGAAATCGGTCTCTTATCTACAGAGTAAAAATGATATGTGAGGCTCTAATGGGGGTAGGAAAGTAAAAAAGTATTATAGGCCAGCTGCTCTTGCCAGTATCCCTGCCCTATCTTTCTTCTCCCAGGTGAAGCCTTCCTCTTCCCTTCCGAAGTGGCCATAGCAGGCGGTCTTTCTATAGATGGGTCGCCAGAGGTCGAGCTCCCTTATGATCCCCTCTGGGGTCAATGAGAAGTGCTCCTTCACTAGCTCCACAATTCTCTTCTCATCAATCCTTCCCGTGCCATAGGTATCGACCATGACCGAGACCGGATCCTTTACTCCTATGGCGTAGGCTAATTGGATACAAAACTTATCCGCAATCCCACTGGCCACCAGGTTCTTGGCGATATATCGCGCCATATAGGAAGCGGATCTATCCACCTTAGTGGGATCCTTTCCGCTGAAGGACCCTCCCCCATGCAAGGCCCTTCCTCCATAGGTATCGACAATGATCTTCCTCCCTGTCATACCCGTATCGGACTGGGGACCACCGATGATGAACTTCCCGGTAGGATTGATTAGATACTTCGTCCTCTTATCCAGGAGCCTCTCCGGGATGACCTCCTTTATCACTAAATCGATCAACTCCTCCTTTGCCTCATCCGTTATGTGGCTCTTCCTGGCATTCAGGATCTTCTCTGTATGCTGGGCAGAGAGGACTACAGTATCCACACGAACTGGCTCACCATCCTGGTACTCTACCGTGACCTGGCTCTTTCCATCCGGGCCGAGATAGTCCAGGATCCCTTCCCTTCTCACCTGGGCAAGTCTTCTGGTCAATCCATGGGCGAGCATGATGGGTAGGGGCATGAGCTCCCCAGTCTCTCTACAGGCGTAGCCGATCATGGCACCCTGATCCCCCGCTCCTCCCGTATCCACCCCCAGGGCGATATCTGGGGACTGCTTTCCAATAGCATTCAATATGGCGCAGGTCTCATACTCAAAGCCAAACTCTGGTCGGATATAGCCGATCTCTTTAATCAGGTTGCGTACCAGAATGGGAAGATCGACATAGCACTCCGTGGTAATCTCCCCTCCTACCACAACCAATCCCACAGTGACGAGGGTCTCGCAGGCTACCCTGCTTCCCCTCCTCCCTCGCTTCTTCTTCCTATAGGGAGGAAGCTTCTGGCTATTATCAAACTTCAGGACCTCATCCAGGACCGCATCCGAGATCTGATCGCAGATCTTATCCGGATGTCCCTCAGTTACCGATTCAGAAGTGAATAGATGTCTCTTCATTTCTTGGCCAGTTCTCTCTTGAGGTAGTCGATGACCTTTACTGGGGTGGGGTCGATCCCATTCAATATCGCGAGATAATAACTCACCCAGTCTCCGAGATAGATGAGGGAGAAGAGGCGCTCGAGGAGGCTCTTTCCTTGAGAATAGAAAAAGTCTAGGCCGCATGCCCTTCTTCTGATGATCTTGGAGGTGATCTCTATCCTCCTCTTTATCCGGGGAGAATCATACCTATCCCGCAGGATGATGAGATAGCATCTCTTGAGGATCCCGGGCAGACACTCCCAGCCAACGATCTCATTATGGTTGAGTTCGGGAAAGGTATTGGAGAAGGCCAGGACCTTGCTATTCTCAGATAATTGCCCCTTCCACCTCAGACCGACCGAAGAGAGGCGAGGAGAGGTATAGATTAAGGGGAGGTTCTGGTATAGTTTAAGGGCAATTCCCTTTGCCCGATTTGCTCTTGATTTTGAAGAGGGGGAATACTTTTTTCTCAAATCGCGAAGTAGCCCAACAGTCTCCTGGCATTCTTTCTTCTTATTCTTAACTAGTCCCAGGCGCTCTAAGGTAATTAGTAAGGAGAAGAAGAGGTAGCCCAAAGAGGCCCGGGGAGGAAGCCCAGGGGGTATAGAGAGTATGGGAACCTTGTCTCTCTTGGCTAACCTACTCAATCTCCCACCAGTAGTAATGGCCACTATCTTCGCTTTCTTCTTTAGCGCCTCCCGATAGGCAGATAGAGTCTCCTCTGTATTCCCAGAGTAGCTGACACTAAAGACCAGGGTCCAAGAATCGATGAACTCTGGAATAGAGTAGTCTTTACTAATCACCAGAGGAAGCCTTGCTTCCCTCTCCACCACTGTCTTCAGTATCTCTCCCCCAATCCCCGAGCCACCCATCCCGCAGACCAGGATCTTGTCAATCTTCTTGTATGAGGGAAGGGAAGAGGAGAGGGCGATCTCAATCGCCCGGGAGCATTGATCGGGGAAATCATAGAGAAGACGGGCCATATCTTTCCTATCATACCTCTCAAGATCCTTCGGATTATCAAGGTTCATCCCGCTCCTCCTTCGATCATTTATTTTCCATATCCTCTCACCTAAACTAAATCGTATCAAGGTCTATCTTCTAAGTTACTACCTCAGGCAGGATCTTCTTTACCCTCTCTTTGAGGAGGGCTTCGATCTCCTGGGCAACAGGGAACTTCAGGGCCTTCCGGGAGAGTTCCTTTGCTTCCTTTAAGGTAAGGGAGCGGATGACCTTCTTCACCTCAGGGATGACCACCGGGCTCATGGAGAATTCATCCAAGCCCAGACCCAATAGGATTAAAGTAAAGAGAGGCTCCCCAGCCATCTCACCACACATCCCCACCCAGATCCCTGCCTTATGTGCCCCATCAATGATTCTCTTCAAGAGCCTCAGCACCGCAGGGTGGAGGGGCTGGTAGAGATAGGCAATGTTCTCATTCACCCTATCGATGGCTAAGGCGTACTGGATGAGGTCGTTGGTTCCGATAGAGAAGAAGTCCACCTCTTGAGCAATGGATTCACAGGTGAGGGCAGCAGAAGGGATCTCGATCATGGCCCCTACTTCTAGGTTTTCGTTGAAAGGGATTCCCTTCTTCTTAAATTCCTCTTTAACTTCTTCCAATATCTGGTTTGCTCTCTTTACTTCCTCAACCCCGGAGATCATGGGATACATGATCTTTAGATTCCCATAGGTGCTGGCCTTCAGGATGGCCCTTAGCTGGTCTTTAAAGAGAGGGATGTTGGCCAGGCAGAGCCTGATGGCCCTCAGGCCCAGGAAGGGGTTCATCTCTGGGGCAAGGTTGAGATAGGATAAAAACTTATCCCCTCCCAGATCCAGGGTCCTAATAATCACTGGATAGGGAGCGAGCTCCTGGGCCACCTCCTTATAGGCCCGGAACTGCTCATCGATAGAGGGGAGGTCATTCCTTCCGAGATATAGGAATTCTGTTCGATATAATCCGATCCCCTCTGCTCCGTGCTCCTTGACATATTTGATCTCATCTGGAACCTCAATATTGGCGGCTAAGGTTACTCTATGGCCATCGAGCGTCTGGGCAGGAAGATCCCTTAACTTAATTAGCTTATGCTCAAAGACCTCAAAGGACTCCCTATCCTTCTGATATTTCTTAAGGGTCTCTTGGTCTGGGTTTATGATCACCGAACCATGGCTGCCATCCACGATCAGGGTATCGAGCGCCTGGGCTTCTTGAGTAATATTCTTCAGCCCCACCACCGCCGGGATCTCTAAGGCCCGGGCCATGATCGCCGTATGAGAGGTCTTGGTTCCCATATCTGTGGCAAACCCGATCACCTTCTCCTTGTGCATGGATGCGGTATCAGAGGGGGAGAGATCGTGGGCCACGACGATGACCTCCTCCTTCAGGGTGGCCAGAGTCTCCCTCTCCTTCCCTAGAAAGTTCTTCAATACCCTCCTCGCCACATCCTTAATATCCGCTGCCCGACCTTTTAGGTAGGAGTCCTCCATGCTACTGAAGGTCTCCCTAAAGGTCTCCGCCACCTGGGAGAAGGCATACTCCACATTGACCAGTTCCTCTCTCACCCTCTGAATAACCCTCTTGATTAGATAAGGATCTTTCAGGATCAGGAGGTGGGCATCGAAGATGTAGGCCTCCTCCCCCAATCTTTTGGCCACCTGGGCCCTTATCTCCTTGATCTCTTCCTCTGTTTTGGCCAGGGCTTCCTGGAAGCGAGAGATATTTTTAGAGACCATCTCTTTCCTGATGCGCCTTCTCTTTATCTCGAACTCCTCCTTATCCAGGAAGAAGACCTTCCCCACCACTACTCCGGGAGAGGCAGGGATTCCTTTTAGCTCCATCATTCTTCTCCAAACTTACTATTTATTAATTCTTCCAATCTCTCCAGCGCCTCTTTTTCATCTTTTCCTTGGGTAGTGATCCTTATCTGGCTTCCTTTCCCAGCAGCAAGCATCATGATCCCCATGATGGATTTGCCATCCACCTCCTGTTCCTCCTTGGCCACCATTATCTGGGAGGTGAACTTATTGGCTGTCTGGACAAATAGTGCCGCTGGGCGGGCATGAAGACCGGTTCTATTCTGAATGCG
>DLMW01000039.1:4813-10621 GCA_002478245.1 bacterium UBP18_UBA7526 | reverse complement strand
GTTCTATTCTGAATGACTAATCTCTTCTCCTGCATTTTTTAGTCATGATTCGCGTTTAGTACCAGAACTCAGGCTCGATGAGGCCGTAGTTCCCATCCTTTCTCCTATAGACAATGTTGACCTGCCCGGTAGTGGGATTGAAGAAGACGAAGAAATTATAATCCAGTAGCTCCATCTGTTCTGCGGCTTCTAGTGGGGTCATGGGCTTTATGGCGAATCTCTTGCTCGCCACGATCTCGTGTCTCTCCTTCTTCATCTCAAGAGGGGTAATGACCTTCATCTTTGCCCCAAAGTGCTTGGGCTTATGCCTCCCCTTATGGCTTATCATCTCCTTATGCCTCTTGACCTGTCTGGTTACCTTAGCCAGCGCCCCATCCAGAGAGGCATACATATCGGGTGAGGTCTGGACGGCCTTAAAGGTGAGGCCGTCCCCGTAGATGACTATCTCTGCCCTCTGACGCTCTTTGGTGACGATGGCCGTGACATGGGCACTCACCAGGTTTTCAAAGTAGTTCAAAATGTCCCTCATCTTCTCCTGAATATAATTCCTTAAGGGGGTAGTTATTCTCATTCCCCGTCCAGTAATGGTTAGATTCATCTTAAACCTCCCTATGGTCTCTCTGTTGTTAACCAGTTTAAAACCGGAAAACTTTACTCTAAGGTAAATTTCTCTCCCAGATAGATTTCCCTAGCCTCTTTGCTATTCGCCAGTTCCTGAGAGGTGCCAGAGATTAGAATCTCCCCTTCATACATGATGTATGCCCGATCGGTGATGGCCAATGTTTCGCGCACGCTATGATCAGTAATCAGGACCCCGATCCCCTTCTTCTGGAGCTGGAAGATGATCTCCTGAATATCGGCAATGGCGATGGGATCGATGCCGGTAAAGGGTTCGTCCAGTAAGATGAAGGAAGGGGTGGTAACCAGGGCTCTGGTGATCTCCACCCTCCTTCGCTCTCCACCAGAGAGAGTATAGGCCCTATTCTTAGCCAGAGGGGAGAGGTTGAGTTCTGCTAAGAGCTCCTCTAGCCTCCTCTCTTTCTCTTCCTCTGTCAGGTTCAGGGTCTCCAGGATGGCTAAGATATTCTCCTCCACAGTGAGCTTCCTGAAGATGGAGGGCTCCTGGGCAAGGTAACCGATCCCCCTTCTCGCCCTCTTATACATGGGCAATCTACTGAGATCGAAGTCGTCGATAAGTATCCGGCCCCGATCTGGTTTGATCAATCCCACAATCATATAGAAGGTAGTGGTCTTCCCTGCTCCATTGGGGCCCAGGAGGCCAACGATCTCTCCCTCCCTCACCTCTAAGTTGACGTCATCTACCACCCTTCTTCTCTTATAGCTCTTGACCAGGCCCTGAACCTTCAGGATTCTCATTCCTTCTCCTCTGGGATGAATTTTATTCTTGCCCGATCCTCAACTACTATCCGGTGTTCAGCGACATATAGGGTTACCCTCTCCCCAGTGACCAGATTCTCCTTTTCTCTTATCTCAGGTTCACCAGTCAGGATGGCCTTTCTCTCTCTGTTAAAATAATCGAGGGCCTTGCAGGTGGCAACCATACTATCCCTCACCAGCTTGACCTCTTCCTTCGCCCGAAAATGTCCTTGAGGAAGAAAGATCTCCATCTTCTTACTAGTCAGAGTAAAGTTCTCCTTCTCGCTTACCAATTTTGGCTTTTCCGTAGCTATCCCATACCTCTTATCATGGTAATACTCTATCCTCCCACCAGTCAAAATCATCTTTTCTTTCTCATCCCTCATCCAGGCCCGACCAGAAGCCTCCGCCTTATTCTCATCCGGAAAAAGTTTCAACTGGTCACTCTTTAGAGTAGTAGTCCCCTGAGTAGCAACCACCTGGCCGGTGAAGATTACCACCTCCTTCCCCTTCACCTTAGCGTACTCTACCTCATCTGAGGTGATATCCAGGGGGGGACCTTTCTTCTCCTCTCCCCAGGAGGGAAGGGTAAGGAGAATAAGAATTGAAGATAGGAAGATTAGTTTACGGTGCACTTAAGGCCTCCACCTTGACCTTGACATCCCTCTTTATCTTTCCATTCTCCAAATCAGAATCTATCTCCAGACCATAGCCTGTAGTTATCCTATCTGGCTCGGTAATCCTGACGAACTCCTCCGTAACAAACTTCCCCTTCTGGTTTCCTGTAGGGGATAGGTAATGAAGCTCCTCTGTCTCCAGACACGAACCCTTTGCCGAGGTCACGATGACATTCCCCAGGGCCTTCATATTATTGGTGGCCATGTCCAGGATTCCCCTCTGAGCAGCAAGGGTCGAAGTCAGCTCCCCTTCTTCATAGAGAAAGGTTACAAAGTCCTGAATATAGGTCTTCTTTATCTTCTCATAGATCTGGGCAGCGCGGGCTTTTAATTCCCACTGCCTTACTCCTCCCTCAGTAGCGAGGAGTCTGAAGTCCTCCAACTTCTGCTGGGGAACAGGGATCTCCTTTGCCGCTGGGGAAAGGGGCGGCCTTGAAGTGCAGCCCCCAAAGACAAAGACTAAGATAACAAGCCCTAACAATATTGTTCTAAAAATTAAAAAGTTAAATTTGCATTTTTCATTTTGCATTTTCATTGCCTCTATTCTTATGTTTCCTTAGCCTTAAGGATAAGATCTATCGCTTCCCTCACCGCTCCCCTTCCTCCAAAAGCCCTGGTAACATAGTGAACGATGTCTTTGACTTCCTCTACCCCATTGGCTGGTGAGATGGCAAGGCCTGCCTTTCTTAAGGGAGGGATATCCCCGAGATCGTCACCGATGTAGGCCACCTCCCCATCCTTGAGACCATACTTCCTTAAAAGGCCATCATAGACTTCTATCTTTTTTGAGGCATCCTGATGGATTTCTTCTATCTCTAATTCCTCTGCCCTTCTCTCTACCACTTTAGATTTTCGACTGCTGATGAAGACCAGGATTAATCCCCTCTCTCGGGCAAGGCTAATTCCCTCTCCATCCTGGACATAAAAATTCTTTAACTCCTCGCCCTTGCTTCCTAGAATAATGCGGCCATCTGTTAACACCCCATCGACATCCATGATGATCATCTTTATTCTTTTTGCTCTCTCCTGCATCTTTTGTGATATTCTCTTTTTCGCTTTCATTGCCTATATCTTTAAGGGTGCTTCTCTTGAGTCCTCTAACAGGAGTTACCGTTTACACCTTTTCAGCCAAAGGCTGATCCGCCACTGGCGGACGCTGGTTGCTGGTTACTCCTAGGCGATGCCCTCTTTCAGTAGGTCCCGCTCATCGACGATGCCGATGGGACGCTTATCTTCATCCACTACCGGGATATTATCAAACTTCTTCTCTTGCAAGATTCTTACCGCCTCTGTGGCTAACTTTTTCTTAGTGATGGTGGTCGGCTTTTTGGTCATCACACTGGAGATCCTCTTCTCTAAGAGATCCTTGTCTTTCTGTAAGTGTCTTCTCAGGTCTCCATCAGTAAAGAAGCCCACTAACCTTCCTTCTTTATCCACAACGCTTACCGCTCCCAGCCTGGTGGAGGTCATGACGAGCAGGGCCTCTTTCACTCTCTTATCCTCATCTATCAGGGGATTCTCCTTTCCCTTCCTCATAACATCCTCCACTCTCAATAATAGCCTCTTTCCAATTACCCCTGCAGGATGGATAGCCGCAAAATCCTCCTCCTTGAATCCCTTCTTATCCAAAAGGGCGATAGCCAGGGCATCGCCCAGGGCTAACATGGCGGTGGTAGAAGCGGTGGGTGCTAGGTTGAAAGGGCAGGCCTCCCTCTTCACTTTTACGTTCAAGACCGCATCCGATTCCTTAGCCAGAGAAGAATCTGGATTTCCAGTAAGAGTGACCAGTCTCACTCCCAGCCTCTTTACCAGGGGTAGGATCTTCTTCAGCTCCTCCGTCTCCCCGCTATAGGATAGAGCAAGGATGATGTCCCCCTTCATAACCATCCCCATATCCCCATGCATCCCTTCTACGGGATGGAGGAAGAAGGCGCTGGTTCCGGTAGAGGATAGGGTGCTGGCGATCTTGCGACCAACGAGCCCGCTCTTCCCCATACCCGTAACGATCACCCTTCCTTTACACTCATTAATTAAATCCACTGCTTTGGGAAAGTTTTCATCGAGCTGATCAATTAGGTTGCTAACCGCTTCCGACTCTATCCCCAATACCCTCTTGGCTTCTTCCATACTCATTCTACTCTCCTTACTATCCGGTCTATCTCTTTCACCTCTCTTAAGAGTTGGGGCATTTCCTCTAATCTCATCATATTGGGACCATCAGATAATGCCCTATCTGGATCGGGATGAGCCTCAAGGAATAGGGCATCTATTCCACAGGCCACCGCTGAGCGGGCGAGATAAGGGATATACTCCCTGTTTCCCCCAGTCGCTACCCCCATTCCCCCAGGAAGTTGGACGCTATGGGTAGCATCGAAGACCACGGGATAGCCGAAGGAGCGCATGATGGGTAGGGATTTCATATCGACCACTAAATTATGGTAGCCAAAGGTGGTTCCCCTCTCTGTCAATAGGATATCCCTATTCCCAGTTGATTCAATCTTCTCAACGATATTCTTCACATCCCAGGGGGCTAAGAACTGGCCCTTCTTAACATTCACCGGTTTCCCTGCCTTGGCCACGGCCAAGACAAAGTCTGTCTGGCGGCAGAGGAAGGCGGGGATCTGCAGGATATCTGCTACCTTACTGGCCGCTATTACCTCTCCTCTCTCATGGACATCGATTAAGAGAGGAATGGCGAGCTCTCTTTTTATCTTTCCTAAGATCTCAAGACCCCTCCTAAGCCCTGGGCCACGATAGGACTTTAGCGATGTCCGATTCGCCTTATCATAGGAAGACTTGAAGATGAAGGGTATCTCCAATTCGCTGGTAATCTCTTTTAATCTCTTTGCGGTCTGAAAGGTCCCTTCCTCTGTTTCAATGACGCAGGGTCCAGCGATCAGAACCAGGGGATTCTTCCCTCCAATTCTAATATCCCTTACCCTTATTTCCTTAACCATTCCTCCCCTCTTTCTCATTTTATATTGAACATTGATCACTGTTTTCGGAGATGGCTTTTCACTCTTTCCAAATCCCCTGGGGTATCGACACCAATGGAGTCATGCTCTGTCTCCACCACCTTTATTCTATAGCCATTCTCCAGGACGCGCAACTGTTCCAGGCCCTCCATTCTCTCTAAAGGTGTGGGTTTCATCTTAGCGAGTTTTAATAGAAATTCTTTTCGATAGACATAGAGACCGAGATGTTTATAAAACGGTGAATGGTATTCTTTAGGATAAGGAATTGGGGAGCGGGAGAAGTAGAGGGCAAAGTTGTCCTTAGTGAAGACCACCTTGACCACATTGGGGTCTTCTATCTCCTCTTTCTTGGTCGTTCTATAGGCCAAGGTGGCCATAGGGATTTTGGGATTATCAATTAGAGATTGGATCGCTTCATCTATTGCCTGGGGTGCGATGAGTGGTTCGTCTCCCTGAATATTGGCCACAATATCAACATCCCAATCCCTTGCTGCTACTGCCACTCTCTCTGTTCCCGAAGACAAGGAAGGAGAAGTTAAGACCGCTTCTGCCCCAAACTCTTTGGCCTTTTCCAGAATGCGTTCGTCGTCTGTAGCAATAATCACCCTTTCCAAAGTTCTTGCCTGAGATGCCCTCTCCCAGACATGCTGGATCATGGGCTTTCCAAAGATATCTACCAGGGATTTTCCCGGGAAACGTTTTGAGCCATACCTTGCGGGAATAATACCGATCGCTTTCATCCTCTTGCTCCCTTAGGTGCAATCGTAACAAAGTACGCT
>DLMW01000039.1:464-4584 GCA_002478245.1 bacterium UBP18_UBA7526 | reverse complement strand
ACGCTAACTTGTTTTCTGAATTTTATTAATGAGGGCGCTTGTTGAATAGCCCTTGACCTCCGGGATAATGACCACTTTCCCTCCCTGGGCTTCTACCGTATCCCTTCCCACCACCTCTTCTTTCTTCCAGTCCCCACCCTTGGCCAGAATATCAGGAAGGATTCTGTCAATTAGATTTTTAGGGGTTAATTCATCGAAGACAACGATATAATCCACCATCTCCAAAGCACCCAAAATCTCTGCTCGGTCCTTCTCCTTGACCAGAGGGCGATCTCTGCCTTTTAAGGATCTCACCGATTTATCGCTATTCAGACCAATGATCAAGACATCGCCCCGTCTCTTCGCTTCCCTTAAATACCTGATATGGCCGAGATGCAGGATATCGAAGCAGCCATTGGTGAAGACGATCTTCTTACCCTCCTTCTTCAGTCCTTCAACTATCTTTATCAACTCATTCAGTCTCTTTAGCTTATTCATGCGCTTCTTATCCTTTTTATAAGCTCTTTTTTACTGACTGTGGCTGCTCCCACCTCTTTTACCACTATCCCGGCAGCAAAGTTTGCAATCCGGGCGCTGGATAGAAAGTCCGCCCCTGCCGCAAGACCTAGGGCGAGGACCGCAGTCACCGTATCCCCAGCTCCGGTGACATCATATACCTCCTGGGCAACGGTAGGGATATCGATAACCTTCTTCTCTCTCTCGAAAAGGGACATCCCCTCTGCACCTCTGGTGATGAGTAGGGCCTCAAGGCCCAATTCCCTCAAAAGCTTTTTGCCAATAGAATGGATATTCTCCCCTTCAGCTAAAACCCCCCCTAAGGCAGCCCGCGCCTCGTTCTTATTGGGAGTGAGGATGGTGGCTCCCCGATAGTCTTTGAAGTGGCCCACCTTGGGATCGATGACCACCCTCTTTTTATGTTTTTCTGCTAAGGAAAAGATTTTCTTAAGAGCGGAAGGGGTAATGATCCCTTTCCCATAGTCAGATACGACAATGATGTCTACCCGCTTGATGAATCTATGGAAGGTATTTAGGAGCCTTCTCTTTATCCGCAAGGCAAGAGAATCTGTTCTTTCTTTATCGATACGTACTACCTGCTGGCTATGGGCAATGATCCTCGTCTTGCGTGTCGTGGGACGCGACCTATCGATGATTAATCCTTGAGTGCTTACCCCACTCTTAGCCAAGGTCTTCTTCAGCCTCTTTCCTAAAGAATCGTTCCCGATAGTTCCCACAAGGTAGACCTTCCCTCCCAAAGAATTTATATTCCGCACCACATTGGCTGCCCCTCCGGGAATGAAGGTCTCTTTTATTACCTTGACCACGGGTACTGGGGCCTCGGGAGAGATGCGGGAGACGTCTCCCCAGATGTATTCGTCCATCATGACATCCCCAATGACAAGCACCTTTGCCTTATCAAATCTATTTACAATTTCAATGAATCTTTCTCTCATTTAGAAAGCTCCTCTTCCACCAGATGGCAGATGATGTGACCCATGGTAATGTGTGCTTCCTGAATCCTGGGAACATCATCTGAAGGGACAATTAGAGGAAGGTCTACTAAGCCTTTTAATCTCCCTCCCCCTTTCCCAATAAAGCCAATGGTTCTCATCCCAAGTTCTTTTGCCTTTTTCATTCCCTCTAAAATATTAGGGGAATTTCCACTAGTTGAGATGGCGATGGCGATATCTTTTTTCTTGGCCCAGGCCTCGATCTGCCGAGAAAAGATGGTCTCAAAGCCAAGGTCATTCGCTTGAGCGGTCACTAAGGATGAGTTAGTAGATAGGGCGAGAGCAGGGAGGGCTCTTCTTTCTCTCTGGAATCTACAGACGAGTTCTGTGGCGATATGCTGGGCATCTGCCGCCGAGCCACCATTACCGAAAAGAAGAACCTTTCCTCCAGATTTAAAACATTCTATCATCCATTGACTGGCCTTTGCTATCCCCTCCGCTAATTCTTTTGCCACCAATTTCTTTACTCTAGTACTCTCCGCCAATTCTCTGATCACTATCTCCTTCACTTCTCTCTCCTTTGAAGACACCGATTCTCACAGTTCACCAGATTACCTATTCACCGTGGAGTAGTATATCACACCTTTCAGATTTTTTCTACCCCCCACCTTTTACCGGGAAGTATCTTTCTCTAACAGAAAGGGGCTGGGTTCATTTTTTACCTTACTACGGGGTCCATTCGATCAAGACCGCCCGGGCAGAGAAGACCCCCGCCCGAGAGACCTTAGCTAAAAGGAGAACCTTCTCTTTGGTAGAGAGGTAGGCAGTGGCCTCTCCCTTTCTCTTCAGCTCACCCGAAAGCTCGAGGCTCTGAGGAATGAGGATAAAGGCCTGATGATGACCGTCCTTGGTATGGATGCTCTTTTCTCCTTTAACCTTAAGAGTAAGGAGATAGTTATGCTTCCCACAGTTTATAGGGACCTTAATCACCTCACCCGTCTTAAGGTTTAGGGTGCGCAGGTAATAGTAGAGTGATACTGAATCCTGAACCCTGGGAGGTATTCCTACTTCTTTTCCTTCGCAATAGGCGATGTGCCTCTTTTGATCATAGATGATGACCTCATCCTTTCGATAGTCTCCTTCTTCAAGATGGGCCTCATACCTATGAGGATAGAACTCCTTGGTATCCAGATAGGTCTCTAATCTATCGTTTATTCTATAGAAGAGGCTGAAGAAGGGGGTGGTCTGGGCAGTGACTACAATGTGATAGACCTCCTGACCATCGAGATTTATTATCTCCTTTATCTCTAAAGTGGCATGGCCGGCAGTAATCCCAAGGGCCTTCACAGCAAAGACCATCCTCTCCCCTACCCCAAAGGGAGGATTTGTTTTGGTCGGTTCTCTACAGGAAAGATTTAATGGTTGGACCAAAGAGAAAATAAGTACTAGAACAGCGATGGCCAATACTCTTTTGCTCATACCTTCTCTCCTGGTAGCTGTCTTTTAACTGCGGAGCCATGAACCAGACGGTTCATGGCAGAAAAAACCTCATCCACAGTTATTAATTTCATACAATCAAGCCTCCGACACTTGTGTCTCCAGCATCCTCGGCAGGGTAGATCTTTTTCAATGACCATATGCCCTTCCCCATAGGGTCCGTTCCTTATAGAATCTGTTGGTCCGATGAGAGCCACCGTAGGAATATTCAGGGCACAGGCGATGTGGAGAGGCCCCGTCTCTCCCCCAACGAATAATCTACATTTAGAGATGAGAACAGCGAGTTCCTTTAGGTTCGTTCTCCAAGAGATGAGGGGTCTATTCCTCATTTTCGCCACTATGCAATCAACAGTTTTCCTCTCTTCTGGGCCCCAGAGAAAGATTGCCTTGGCCTTTAACTTTTCTATCAAACGGTCGGTCAATTCCGCCCACCTCTCCTCTGGCCAGAGCTTAGATGGCCAGCTGGCTCCGGGATTGAGAGCAATTAAGAGATCATTTGAGGTAATTCCCTCCTCTTTTAAAAAATTAGCAATATATTCTTTGTCTTTATCTGATACTGGAATAATAAACTCTTTCTCTTTAGTGTCAATTCCTAAAGGACGGAGGAGGCTTAGGTTCTTATCAATGACATGCCTATCGGCTTCTCTTGGAGTAACCCTTTGATTGAGGAATAGATGACTCAGTTCCCGACTATTTGCCCTACTGAAACCAAGCCTTCTCTTCGCTCCGCTTAAGAAAGTCAGAAGACCACTTCTAAAGAGACCTTGGAGATCGATAGCCAGATCAAACTTTAATGAGCGTAACTTCTTGGCTATCCTTCTCACCCCTTCATACAAGATAACCTCGTTTAAGTGGGGATGGTCAATAATGATATCCGCTGCCTTCTTTTTCACTACCCAGGCAATGTAACTTTCGGGGTATTTCTTTTTCAAAGCGCTTAAGACCGGTAGGGTATGAACCACGTCCCCAATGGAACTGAGCTTTACAATCAAAATCCGTTTGAAACCCATATCTCAACCTTAGTAACTAGTGGACAGCACTCAGTAAAATAGAGTTTACGGTTAACAGTGTACGGTTTATCCCGATGGGATCCCTTCAGGACGGTAAAAGACGGTTAACAGTAAACAGTGAGGCCAAGGGCCGAGCGGGTAAACTGTAAACTGGTTACTGTAAAC
>DLMW01000039.1:0-303 GCA_002478245.1 bacterium UBP18_UBA7526 | reverse complement strand
AGATTATACATCTTGAACTGCTTATAGACTCTTAACCTTTTCTTTCCCGAAAGAATGTCCTTGAATAACTCATCGAGTTCTTCTACTAAATCGTCTCTCTGCCTCTTTAATATCAGAAGTTTCTTTTTACATTCTGCGGCATGCTTTTTAGAAGCATCCTTTCTTTTTGTCTCTTCCTCCATATGGAAGCGTTTCTGTTCAAAGATGCTTATCTTATCCACTAAACTCCCAATAGTCTCTGCCATTATTTTCCCCTTTTACTCAATTTGATGGCTAACTCATCAATAGCCTCAATCAAATCGT
>DLMW01000090.1:11534-12538 GCA_002478245.1 bacterium UBP18_UBA7526 | reverse complement strand
CCCTTCCCGCCTTTCCTATGACCTGAGAAAGAAGGGTAAAGGTTCTTTCCGTTGCCCTAAAATCAGGAAGGTTCAGGGCAGTATCTGTAGAGACCACTCCCAATAAGACCTTACCTTTAAACTCTATTCCTTTAAGCACCATCTGGGTTCCCACCAGGATATCTATTCTTCCCTCTGCAAAAGCCTTGGCCATTCTCTCATGGGAGCCCTTCTTTCTCGTAGTATCAGTATCCATGCGCATCACCCTTGCTTGGGGGAATAATCTTCTCACCTCCTCCTCCACCCTCTGGGTTCCGATACCGAAGGGTCTCATATAGTGTCCCCGACAGTTGGGGCAGACATCGGGCACTTGAATAGAATAATTGCAGTGATGGCAGCGCAGGATGCGATCTGGAAAGTAATAGGTAAGGGAGAGGTTACAGTTAGGACAGCGCAGCACCAGACCGCACTCCCGACAGAGGATGAAGGAGGCAAATCCCCTTCTATTTAAGAATAGAATCACCTGGCCCTTTCCCTCCCATCTCCTTCTCATCCCCTCCTGGAGCTCTAGAGAGAAGATGCTCCGATTCTTCTTTTGGGTCAATTCTAGGCGCATATCGACTAATTTAATCCCAGGGAGTTTTCTTTTATCGATGCGCTGGGATAACTTTGATATGCTATAATTCCCATTCCTAACCTCATGGTAGGATTCTAAGGTAGGAGAACCGCTGGCTAAGATTACCGTAGCCCTGGCCTCTTGAGCCCTTCTCAAGGCCACTTCCCGAGTATGATATCTGGGAACCTCCTCCTGCTTATATCCGGTCTCCTCTTCCCCATCGATGATGACTAGACCTAAGTTTTCCAAGGGAGCGAAGATGGCCAGGCGCGCGCCAATAACCACATCCGCCATCCCTTCCTTTATCCTCTGCCATTCATCATAGCGCACTCCAGGTGATAACTCACTATGCAGGATAGCTACCCGATCACCGAGGTAGGAAAGGAAATGGTTAAATGCCCGGGAGGCA
>DLMW01000090.1:10383-11366 GCA_002478245.1 bacterium UBP18_UBA7526 | reverse complement strand
GGGTGATGGCCTCTAAGTAGATCCTCTCCTTCCCACTTCCCCTGGGTCCCTGAAGTAGAATGACCTCACCCCTCTTTTCGTCAATACTTCTCTCTATTACTCCTAAGGCCTTCTGTTGCTCAAAGGTCAGCTTTAATCTCCCCATCTCTTCCTCTATTTCTTTGATCTCTTTCACCCTGCGCCTTATCTCTTTGAGGACATAGTCTAAAAATCCCTTCTTTTTTAGATCCCTGATGGTAGAGGTCGATGTTCTTGCTTCTATTGCCAATTGAAGGGGGGTCATCTCCTTTTTGCTCTCCTTCAATATCCTTAAGGCCTGGGCTTGTTTGGGCGCTTTCTTCTCTAATTTCTTGAGGCACTCCTCTGAAATCTCTTTTGCCTTTACCATTCGGATTGTCCTGGGTTTGACCAGCCTCTCCTTCAGTACCACCCTACTCTCCACCAGGCCCTTCTTCTCTAAGGCATTTACCGCAGAGTAGACCCCTTTCTTCTTCATCTTACGCATCATCCCTTCCAGACTTAATTCCTTCCTTTCTTCCAGGATTCTCAAGACCTCTGCCTGGTCAGGGGACTTCTTCTCTATCTCAGGAATAACCAAGGCTTTGTCAACCTCCTTTAATTTAATGACTCTCCTGCTCTCCATCTTCGTTCCCAGGGGTAGAGCGGCCTCGATCACCTGGCCCCAGGGAGAGAGATAATAGTCCGAAATCCATTTAGTAAGTTCCAACATCTGGGGAGAGAGAACCGGCTCGCGATCAATGACATCTATGATCTCTCTTATCCTATCCATAGGAGACTCTTCGATGAATCCTACAATGTATCCTGTTATCTGGCGCATGCCAAAAGGGATGAGGACTCTTTTCCCCAGAGCAACCTCTTCCTCCAAATGAGAAGGAATGGCGTAGTGGAAGAGCCTATCTATGGGCAGTCCCACCACCACCTCAAGATAACCCCTCTGGCGGTCGGCAAAGGCATGCTTTGCC
>DLMW01000090.1:1435-10252 GCA_002478245.1 bacterium UBP18_UBA7526 | reverse complement strand
GTAGGCGATGGCAGGCGGGTTCTTTCCCCCAGACCCCCTAATCCTCGGTATCGGAATTTATTGAAATTCCAATACCTCGAAATAATCCTGTTCATCGCATTTCTCCACTTTCCCCTAATCCTAAGGCATCGTAATTTACCCCGAACCAATCCTTTACTATCGTTCGGATGGTACGGGCGAGCATTTGGAGAATCAACGTTTTTATTGAGTGTACTTGCCCCCTAGTTAAATCCAAAGGATTTATACTACCAGGGTTCAAATTCCGACGCCTCAATGTATCTATTCACTTACTTTTCGCCTAGAGCCTTTGGTATTCCTTTTTAAGGAGTTTCATATCCTCCCAGACCGCTCTCTTATATCCTGGGTTGCGCAGTAGGGCTGCTGGATGGTAGGTAACAATTAACTCTACCCCTTTAGCAAAAGGATGGAACTCTCCTCTCAATCTACTTATTCTTTCATCCGTCTTAAGTAAGGTCTGGGCAGCAAAGGTTCCCAGAGCGAGGATAATCTTAGGTCTTATTGTCCTAAGTTGCCTATCCAGATAGCCCCAGCAGGCCTTGATCTCCTCTGGTAGAGGATTCCTATTCATTGGGGGACGGCACTTCAGAATATTCCCGATAAAGACATCCTCTCTCTTTAAACCAATAGAAGCCAAGATCTTGGTCAGTAACTGACCGGCGGCTCCTACGAAGGGCCTTCCCTCTAGGTCCTCACTCCTTCCTGGAGCTTCACCCACTAAGACAAGTTTGGCGCTGGGGTTCCCCTCCCCGAAGACGACATTATTCCTACTCCTCCATAAGGGGCACTTCTTACATCTCTCCACTTCCTTCCTCAACCTCTCCAGAGCCTCTTTCGATTTTGCATTTTGCATTTTGAGTTTTGCATTTATAACTATCTCCCTCACTCCCCTCTCCTTCTCCTGCCTGAGGTATCTCTTGGCTAGAGAAAGAACCTCCCTAAAATCTTCAATAATCTTATTCTCTTCTTTCACTCCTACCTCCCCTCATAATCATACCATATTTCAGATTCAAAAACAATTGAAATCTTGGGCTAAGTATGATAGGATGAAGGTGAGAGGGAAAATGAGAAAGATTCTAATCTTTGCTTTAATTTTAGTAGGATTTAGTAGCGTTATCAGCCAGGTAGTTTTGGTCAGGGAGCTACTCATTACTTTCTATGGGAATGAGCTCTCCATTGGGTTTATTCTCGCTTCCTGGCTCTTCTGGGTGGGAATGGGGAGCTGGTTCTTAGGAAGGGGGGCAGACAGGATAAAGAGAGGAGTAGAGGTCTTCATCCTCACCCAGTTTTTGATCTGGCTTCTTCTGCCCTTAGAGATTCTCCTGGTAAGGATGAGTAAGAGTATCATTGGTGTTGGCCTGGGGGAGATTATCGGCCCTTTTCCCATGCTCTACTTCTCCTTTCTGGTCCTTGCTCCTCTATGTCTGGTGATCGGCTTCCAGTTTGCCTTAGGCTGCCGGGTCTACAATCAGACAATTAAGGAGGCGGCCAAGGCTATCGGAAGGGTCTATATCTATGATGCCCTAGGGGCAATGTCCGGAGGGATCATCTTCACCTTCCTCTTGGTCTCTCTTCTCCATTCCTTCTCTTGCGCCCTCTTAATCGGCTCCCTCAACCTCCTGGCTGCCCTCTTACTCTCCACAGCAGCCAGGATCCAGGATCCAGGATCCAGAATCCGCAAAATTTCTATCCCCATTCTGCTTTTATTTGCTTTAAGCATCTATCTCTTCGGCTCTTCTAAGATAGATAATTTCCAGGATCAATCCACCAGGCGGCGCTGGAAGGGATACCAATTGGTTGAGGAGAAGAACTCCATCTATGGGAATCTGGTGACTACAAAGAGGGATGATCAGTATAGTCTCTATGAGAACGGCCTTCTATCCTTTACTACCTCTGATAGAGAGTTTAATGAGTATGTCACCCACTTAACCATGCTGGAGCATTCTAAACCAAAGAAGGTCCTTCTCATTGGCGGAGGGGTGAGTGGGGCCCTACAGGAGATTCTGAAGCATAACCCAGATTCTGTAGACTATGTGGAACTCGATCCCTGGCTCATCCAAATGGCAAAGGATTATCTCCCCCCAAGCGATCGCAAGGCCCTGGAGGATGAGAGGATAAGGGTTCATTATCTCGATGGCCGCCTCTTTGTAAAGAGGGTAAAGGAGAAGTATGACTTGGTCATGGTCAATCTTCCCGACCCCTGCACCGCCCAGCTCAATAGATGCTATACTAAGGAGTTCTTTAGAGAAGTAAGAAATATCTTAAAAGATGATGGGATAATCTCTTTAGGGATCTCCTCCAAGGAGGCCTACTTAGGGGAGGAGATGGGGGACTTCAACGCCAGCATCTACTATACCCTAAGGGATGTCTTCCCCAATATAGTGGCTGTTCCGGGAGAATACCTCCTTTTATCTGCTTCCCCTAGTGAAAAGGTTCTCACCCATGATGATGGAATCCTGAATAGAAGATTCTCTGAAAGGAAGATAGAGACCGACTTTTTGACCCCCTATCACATCTCCTATCAATTTACACCCAAAAAGATCTCCTATCTCCTGAGCGCCCTAAAAGAAGCAGAGGGAGCGAAGAAGAACTTTGACTTCCAGCCCATCTCCTACTACTATGATCTTGTCCTCTGGGCGAGTTACTTCCATCCCGCCTCAAGAAAACTATTTACCTCATTTACTAAACTGGATGTCTGGCACTTTGCAACTAGCCTGGCCATTCTCATCTTCCTTCTCGTCTTTTTAGGTAGAAGGTCTTCTAGGATTAGAAGAAGTTTCACTCCCTTAGCTATCGCCACTACGGGCTTTGCTGGAATCACCTTGGAAGTGGTCTTAATCCTTGCCTTCCAGGTATTATACGGCTATCTCTATTCTCGAATTGGATTGATCGTGGCTTTCTTCATGGTGGGCCTGACCCTTGGCGCTTTCCTTATGATCGGGCAACTGCCCAAAATAAAAAGAGACCTATTGGTTCTCTCTCGACTGGAGGGGGCAGTAACTATCCATGCCCTCTTCCTTCCCTTCTTCTTAATCGCCCTTTCTAAAGTAAAGGGGATCTACCTCCATCCTCTATCCCAGATAGTCTTTCCCCTCTTAGTAGCCCTCAGCGGTCTCTTAGTCGGCCTGGAATTCCCTCTAGCGAATAAGATCTATCTAAAGGGCGAGGAAGTGGGAAAGACCGCTGGATTAATCTATGGCGTGGACCTATTCGGCTCCTGCCTGGGGGCATTATTGGCCAGCAGCCTCCTCATCCCCATCTTAGGAATCCTAAAGACCTGCCTCGTCGTCTCCCTCTTCAACCTCTCCACCTTCCTTCTTCTCACATCCCTTCCCCAAAAAGAAAAGCCCTCCATCTAAAGAGGGCTTTTTCGGTTTCGCTAATCATTAAATTGTTTTCAAAGAACCGCCTCTTCGCTTGCCTGTCGGCAGATAGGGCGGGTTTTTGATTTCGCCCCGTTTAGAGTCTAATTCACTAACGGGTGGAAATAAACCCTGTTAGAGACTTGATTACAGATAGTGAAATGGATAGTTATCTCTTGTCTATTATAGAAGCAAAGATAGTATTTGAGGCTCTAACAGGGTTCATCAAAAAGCATAATAATTCGGAAATAGGGGAAGAAGGAAAATGGGATGCTTGTTTAGTGGTTAGGATTTAGCGATAGACTTCTCGGCGGTGCTTGATTTTAATAACGGTTAAGGTCTTTTTCTTTCTATCCAGATGCCCTTTATCTCTTCTTTGATTTTTGCAGAGAGTTTTTTTAATATCCTTCTCTGCCCGAGTGGTGAGATAAACCCCATATATCAGAGGGGTTCCGCAAAAGACTTGACTTTCTTAGCCTTAATATCTCTTCCATTCCCTTAATCATCTCGGGATCGGAGAGGATAGCCAGAAGGCTCTCAAACTCATTCGCGTCTATTCTCACCGCTTTTATTCGTGTTTGAGATGATTCGCGAAAATTCGCGTTTCACCAGAGGCCAGGGATTCTTTCTCCGCAGTAGGAGCATCTTCCCTCCTTTATTCTATTCTCCAGGACAGCGAAGTGGATCCTTCTTACTAATCGCTTCTTACAGTTTGGACAAAAGGTGGAGTTTCCCTCATGGCCCGGGACATTCCCGATATAGACGTACTTTATGCCTATCTCCTTGGCAATGTCCCTGGCCTCTTCTAAGGTCTTGATTGGCGTAGAGGGGAGGTTCTGGAGTCTATAGGAAGGGGAGAACCTATTGAAATGGATGGGAACCTCATCCCCCAGGTTCTTCTTTATCCAATCACACATCCTTCTGATATCCTTGGGATTGTCATTTAAAGTGGGAATAACAAGGTTTACGATCTCAAGCCACTTCCCCTCTCCCTTAATAATCTTCAAGGTCTCCAGAACCGGCTCCAGCCTTGCGGAAGAAACTTGAGAATAGAATCTGTTGGTGAAGCCTTTGAGATCAATGGTCACGGCATCACTATACCTTAAGAGCTCTCTCAATGGTTCTGGGGAGAGGGAGCCATTGGAATGGAAGAGTATCTTTATCCCTTTCTCTTTAGCGAGTTTTGCGATATCGAGCATATACTCATAGAATGCAGTGGGCTCGTTATAGGTGAAGGAAATGGTGGGGCACTCGTTCTCTTGGGCCAGTTCCACGATCCTCTCTGGGGGAAGGTCATAGTTCAATGTCTGGTAGATATCCCTCTGGGACATATGCCAGTTGTGGCAGAACTTACACCTGAAGTTACAGCTTGCCGTTCCGATGCATAGGATGCTACTTCCGGGGAGCATGTGGTGCTGGGGCTCCTTCTCAATGGGGTCTATCTGGACGGCACAGGGGAGGCCATAGACTAGGGTATAGTATTCCCCATTCCTATTTATCTTATTCCGGCAGAAGCCGATCTCCCCATCCCCAGTTACGCACTTCCTGAAGCAGAGGTTGCATCTTACTCTCTTCTCCGGTAACCTCTCCCAGTACCTAGCGGGATGGAGTCTAACCTCTCCCCTCTTGGGCGTGGCAGAAGTCTTTGGATTATATGGTCTCTTAGTACTCACGATAAGTGCTCCGGCAATGATAAAAAAAGCAAAAAGAAGAACTACTCCTATGGTCCTTGCTATCCTTCTATCCCATCTCATTTTATTCCAGAGTATAGGTTGCTTTTACCGTAACCAGGATCTCGATATCCCTTAAGGTTGCCACCTTTGGTCCGGAAGGAAGGCCCTCCTCATACTTCTTCAGCCAGAGGTCGATGGATCTCCACTCATAGGTTTCTTCAGAGAAGGATTCTAACTCCTTTATTCTCTTCCCGAACTCAAGAGCGATCTCCTCTGCCTTCTTCCTCGCCTCTTTCAGGGCGTTCTTCAAGGCCTGGGATTCGTATCTCTTATAATCCTTCAGGGAATAGAGGAGGCAGGTATTCTCCCCTTCTAAGAGGAAACTGGCAAGCCCTTTCCTCCCCCAGACATTAGCTCCGGCCTTGGTGGCAATATCAATATATCTCTCCATCCCTCCAGACCCATCCAAGGTTATGACTATTCTTCTAAAGGCCTGAAATCCGGCTAAGGATATCTTGGGTGGAAAGTACTGGAACCTGAAGAAGGGAGAGAGGGTAGGGTTATGGATAGCAATGGATTCTTGCTTAACCCCAGTCTCCTTCAATCTTCCTATTACCCTATTGACAATGACGGCGTTATCCTTTAAGGCATCCTGGGCGGAGGAGTTCTGATTCTCTATACCCAAGAGAAGATAGGCGACATCTGGCTTTGCCTTGACGCTCCCCTCACCAATGACAGAGACGGTGCCCTTTCCTTGAGCAAGGATGGCCGGGCTGGCGAGCAATAATAGAGACACAGTAATAATCGCCTTTATTTTCATTTCTTCCCCTCTTTCTCCACTTCATCAGCATAGTTGAGATATAAATTGTCCAGAGTATTTAATATTATCCTCTGCTCGGTATCCGTGAGGTTGCCTCTAGTCTTCTTCTTCAGCATCTCGAGCATGTCTATGGTGGCCTTTGCCTGAATGAGGTTCTTCTCCACCTTTCCCGTAACCGGGTTGGCTATCTTGCCCATCTGGGCCATGGCCGCCTGCTGGAGGGAAAAGACGAGGCTCACAAACTGATAATTCAATTCCTCCTTCTTCTTCTCTTCTGCCATTCTACTTCTCCTCTTCAAATTTCTCCACAGTAAAGATGTAAATCTCTGTATCCTTGTTCCTCCAGGCATCAGGAGGAAGACCGGCCTTCCCGCTGCATAGTTGGCTTAAGAACTCCTCCTTACTCCAGCCGGTCTCTTCTGCCACCTGAGGTAAAAATACCCCCTGATTGAATCCTCTCTTCACAATTACGCCATGGACCCCCATCTCAATCTCATCGACACCAGCCCTCTTTGTAGGAGATAAAACGGAGATCTCAATGGTGATCTTGGGCAACTCCTCTCTGGTAACTGGCGGGAATCTAAAATCCTTGGTAGCCGCAGATATGGCGCATTCGCTTACCGCCTGATAAAGGGGAAAGACGGGCTCGATGTAACCGATACAGCCCCGCAAGGCCTCTTTTTTCCTTAAGGTGACAAAGACCCCCCTCTTCTCCTTTAACTTTGGATTCAGAGTCTCTATCCGGGGTGGCTTTCTGGTAGTAAGATAACTTTTGATAGAATCCCGGGCAATCTTCAACAACTCTTCTCTTTCTTCTCTAGAATAAACCTCTTTCATTTCTTTTTCTCCTTTCTTTACGATAGCTACCGCGCCATAGCCTACTACACCATCCTTCGGCCCGGCGGTATCTCCACTATTGAGGTACTTCAAAATAATTGCCTTATCTGCTCCCAGTTTTTTGGCAAGCATGATGGTACTCAGGACCGCTGCCTGGCCACACATATCACCCTTCTTAGCCACTTCCTCTGGATTCAGGGTTAGGATGGCATCCAGCGTTATCCTATCTAATTGGCAGGCTTTACTATAAGGTTGGTAATGGGATAGATCAGTAGAGGCAATGATTAAGATCTTCTTTCCCTCTCTACTCCTGAAAATAGCATCTGCCAGAGTCTGACAATTCCTTAGTGTGGCGTCAGAGATCAGGATAGGAACGATCTTGAAATCCTTTAATGTCCTTTGGAGGAAGGGTAGTTGGACCTCTAGGGAATGCTCCCTGATATGGGCCTGAGGGATATACCTAATGCTCTTATCCCGAGCAATAATCTTATTGGCCAAATGAGAATCAACCTCTACCAATCCCAATGGCGTCTGGTAGGAACCATAATTATAGACAGAAGCCCCGCTCAAGGGGAAGTAATGGCTGGGGCCGATCAGAATCACAGTATCAAAATTCTTTCCTTCTAACTGTTTATAGGAATAGGCGGCTACCAGCCCAGAATAAATATAGCCTGCATGAGGGGAGATTAAAGCAATGAGTTCCCCTTCTAATTCTACTTTCCTTGCTTTTGCTAAGAAGCCATCCACCTCTCTCTGAAGGAGGAGTCTATTTCCAGGATAGAAAGCACCAGCTACCGCTGGTCTTCTGACCTCTTTTGGTGTGGCCTGGGTCTTTGGGACCTGAGCATAAAGGATGGAACTCAAAAGGGTTAGAGAAAGTGTGGTTAAAATCAAAGCCTTCTTTACCCCGCACCTTTTTATATTCATTTCTTATCTTACCTCTAAAAGTAATTTTACCACGTTTAGAGCTAAAAAACAAATAAAAAAGGGAAGGTGTCGTGAGGTTAGATAGTGGCATCGGAATTTAAACCCCGGTAGTATAAATCCTTCGGATTTAACCACAGGGCAAGCATGCTCAATAAAACGTTGATTCTCCAAAATGCTTGCCCGTACCATCCGAACGATAGCAAAGGATTGGTTCGGGGTAAATCACGATGCCTTAGGATTAGGGGGTTATCTTGTGGTGATATAGGCGATGAGTTTGTAGATGAGTTTTGCGGCAGTGAATGAGGAGGAAATATCAAGAGGGATTGGGATCCTGGATCCTGGATGCTGGATGAGGAGGGGACAAAGTTCAACAATATCGATGCCCAATATCCTCCTCTCTTTTGTTAATGAGCGTAGGAATTTTAATGTCTCATACCATCCCAGACCTCCTGGTTCCGGGGTCCCCACCGCAGGCATGATAGAGGGATCAAAGAAGTCTAAATCGATTGAAAGATAGACTTTATCCAAGAGGCAGGAGATTGTCTCCTTCATCCAGCCTTCTTTACCTACAATATCCTGAGCATAGAAGAGCCTTAAATCTTTCTCTTTGATATAATCCGCCTCTTCCGGAGAGAGGCTCCTTATCCCCACCTGGACAATTCTGTTTTCTTCTCTGAGCCTCCGGGCAACACAGGCGTGGGAATACTTCGTTTTTTCATAGGAATTTCTTAAATCGGCATGGGCATCTAAGATGAGGATGGAGAAATCCTTCTCTATTCTCCTTAGGCCCTCTACCATCCCTAAGGTAATGGTATGCTCTCCTCCCAAGGCAATAACCAATTTCCCTAAAGAAAAGAAGCCCTGAACTTTACCTGCCAGGGCCTTAATCATCTTCTGGGGGCTATCAAAACCTTCCTTAAATTCCTTTAGGGTATGAATGCCTATCTTGTAGGGTTCAGCATCTGTCTCCTCATCATAGAGTTCCATATTCTGTGAGGCAGCGATGATGGTTCTCGGACCCTCCTTCGTCCCCTTCCCATAGGTCGTGGTCGCCTCATAGGGAACGGGAAGGATGAGGACTCTGGATTTTTCAAAATCGGAGAATTCTCTTTCTATGTCTCCAAGATATCCCCTTTGGGGATACTTCCATAGGGGTTTCACCCCTCTGGCGTTCCGAAAT
>DLMW01000090.1:0-1333 GCA_002478245.1 bacterium UBP18_UBA7526 | reverse complement strand
CACTGTCACCCCTTGGGGGAAATCAGATTATTTCCCCCAAACCCCCTAATCCTAAGGCATCGGAATTATAAATTCCGATGCTTCAAAGTTGTTGGTCAGACCGTTACCGGCTCCTTCTTTACTTCTGGTGCTTCTACTTTAGGTGCTTTCTTTACCTCTGGGATCTCGGCTTTTTCTTTTGCTTCTACTAGTTTTATCTCTACGGGAGGAATAAGGATGGCAGCGGTCAAGACCGTAGTCCAGAGCCCATCCTTATCCCCAATGGCAGACTGGGTGATGTTAGTGGTCTTTACTGTCTGACCACTGATCTTCCAGATCTCTTTCTCTTCGTCGTAACTTGCCCCAATCTCAAACTCTACTCCCAGGATGGTGGCCAGCATGTAGGCTGCTAAGTCCTCAGCATACTCCCCAGCCTTCTGCTCCGTCTCCCCACAGGAGTGGTGCTCAGAGAGGTAGCCATATTGGTTAGGATCCTTGGGATAGGCCACTCCGATGGAGGAAGCGATGAGCCGGTGGGGCTCGTTAGTGGCGTTCTTACTCATCACGCAGTGGATGACCTGTCCCGGAGCAAGATACTTTAGCCCTTCTACTAAGGGGATGATCTGGCAGGCGGGAGGGATGATGCTTGAGACATTTACAATATTATATTTGGCAATCTGGGCATCGCGCAGGGCAAGCTCAAAACTGGTCAGTTTCTCCTTATGTTTTCCCACTCCCTTAGTTAAAAATACTTTAGCTGGAACATACATTACTCACCTCTGGTGAAAGTAATAAGTAGGAGAGTACGAAAGAAATATTTTACAGAATAATTAAAGCACTAAAATTGGGCAATGTCAAGAGAAATTTAATGTTTTTTGATCTCTTCGCCAGTCATGGGAACAAAGAGTACCTCAGTTATATCGCGAGTAATTATCCGGCCTTCCCTTTTCTGAATAAGTTTTAAGACCTGCCAGGGATATCTGCCAACCGGGACGATCATCCTCCCCCCTTCTGCCAACTGGTCTAGCAGGGGCTGAGGGATATGGTCTGGAGCACAGGTGACGATTATTCCATCAAAGGGAGCATATTCTGGCCAACCAAGATAGCCATCTCCACACTTTACCTTGATATTCCCATAGCCCAGTCTCTTTAGAGTCTTCTCTGCTCCCTGTGCCAATCCAGGAATAATCTCGATGGTATAGACCTCTTGGGTAAGTTCTGCCAGGATGGCTGCCTGATAACCAGAGCCGGTTCCGATCTCAAGGACCTTCTCATCCCCCTTCAGCCCCAAGGATTCGGTCATTAAGGCCACGATGTAGGGCTGGGAGATGGTCTGGCCGTGCCCGATGGGGAG
>DLMW01000032.1 GCA_002478245.1 bacterium UBP18_UBA7526 | reverse complement strand
GAATAGGGGTGAGGATGAGTTTTTACCCCATCCTCTTCCCACCCGTAATTCAACATCCTTGCTAATCCGTGAAAATAAGGGAGAAAGGGATGAGAATTGGTATGGGATACGATGTTCATAGATTGGTAGAGGGAAGGAGACTCATCCTGGGTGGGCTGGAGATCCCTTTTGAAAAAGGATTACTCGGCCATTCGGATGGAGATGTCTTATTACATGCCCTATGCGATGCCTTATTGGGAGCAGTAGGAAAGGGCGATATTGGAAGACACTTTCCAGATACCGATCCAGAGTATAAGGATATCTCAAGTTTGGTTCTCTTAGATAGGACAAGGGGGATTGTTAAGGGGTATAGGATAAATAACATAGATTGCCTCATTATTGCTCAAGAACCGAGGCTCACTCCCTATCTTTCGAAGATGAAGGAGAACATTGCTCAAGTATTGAAGATAGAGAAGGGTAAGATTAACATCAAGGCAACGACTACGGAAGGATTAGGTCCCATGGGAAGAGGGGAAGGGATAGCGGCCTACGCTATAATAGGTGTTGGGGGAAGATGAGGCCCAGGGTTCGCTTTGCCCCATCCCCCACAGGATATCTCCATGTCGGTGGGGCAAGGACCGCCCTCTTCAACTGGCTCTTTGCTAGACAGACGGGTGGAACATTTATCTTAAGGATTGAGGATACGGATAGGAAGCGCTCTGCGGATAGATACGAGAAGGCCATTATTGAGGATCTGAGATACTTAGGGCTCGATTGGGACGAGGGATTAGAAGCAGGCGGTGAATATGGACCATATCGCCAGAGCCAGAGACTAAATTTATATAGAGGGTATGCCTACCGCTTATTAAAAGAGAAGAGGGCTTACTACTGCTACTGCACCGAGGAGGATTTGGAGGAGAGGAGAAGGGAGGCATTGAGGAAGGGCCAGACCCCGCGATACGATGGAAGATGTCGCAATCTAACAAAGGAACAGATAGAGAGGTACGAAAGGCAACGGAGGAGACCGACCATAAGGTTTAAAGTTCCCAGGGGAAGAGTGGTGGTCTCTGATCTTGTGAGGGGAGAGGTGACATTTGAGCCGGAGCCTCAAGGAGATTTCATCATCCTTCGCTCCGATGGGGTGGCAGCCTTTAACTTTGCCAATATCATTGACGATATGAGCATGGAGATCACCCATGTGATCAGGGGTGAGGACCATCTTTCCAATACCCCGAGGCAGATCCTCCTCTATCAGGCCTTAGGAGCGAGATTGCCCCAATTTGCTCATATCTCTATGATCCTGGGCAAGAATCGCACAAGGCTTTCCAAGCGCCATGGGGCAACCTCAATAGCAGAGTATAGGAGGAAGGGCTATCTACCAGAGGCCTTGGTCAATTACTTAGCCCTTTTGGGTTGGTATCCTCCGGATGGAAGAGAGGTTAAATCTAGAGAGGAGTTGACAGAAGAGTTTTCTTTAGGCAATATATCTAAGTCTCCGGCAATCTTCGATGACGAGAAGCTCACCTGGATGAATGGCCACTACATAAGGAGTACCTCTTTAGAGAGGATTAGGGATTTGGCCATCCCCTATCTGGTGGAGGCGGGATATCTGAGAGGAAGGATCACCCCAGCTAAAGGCAAGTGGCTCTTGAGGGTGATGGGGGCCATCCGGGCCCATCTCAATTATCTGGCCCAGATACCAGAAGAGACAGAGGTTTTCTTTACTAAAGAGATTAAAATTTCTAAAAGAGGGGAGAGGATTCTTAAGAGAGATTCGAGCAAAAAAGTTCTACTTGCCTTAAAGGATAGATTAAAAAAGATAAAGGAGATTACAGATAGAAATTTTAAACCTTTAATGAAAGGGATAGAGGAAGAGACCGGTTATAAGGGGGAAGACCTCTATCTACCCACAAGAATCGCCCTCACGGGTAAGGATAAAGGCCCAGAATTACATCTTATCTTACCTATCTTGGGCAAGAGAGAATGTCTGAGAAGACTTTCCGAGCGAAGGGAGGATTAGATGAATGAACTGAGAAAAGACCCCATTGTAGGAAGGTGGGTAATCATCGCTACGGAGCGCAGCCGTCGACCTGATTCTTTCGTTCTCCCCCGAATGGTAACGAAGGAGAAGGCCGCCATCTGCCCCCTCTGTAGGGACAATGAAAGGATGACCCCCCCAGAGATCTGGGCCCTAAGGCCAGATAAATCAAAGCCCGATACCCCGGGCTGGAAGGTGCGGGTAGTACCCAATAGATTCCCGGTTCTGGGTGTGGATGAGGAATTGATCCGTCGGGGGGTTGGGATGTTTGATATGGCCAGCGGCTTCGGGGCCCACGAAGTGATCATCGAGACCCCGGATCACAATAAGAACCTGAAGGATCAGAGTATAGAGGAATTGGGCGAGGTCTTGAAGGCCTTCCAATATCGGATAGCAGACCTCCATAAGGATAAGCGCCTACGCTATGTCCTGGTCTTTAAGAACGAGGGCCCAGAGGCAGGGGCTACTTTAGAACATCCCCATTCCCAACTCATCGCTACCCCGGTCACCCCTAAGAGGGTAAAGGAAGAACTGGTGGGTTCCAAAAACTATTTTGAAGCCAAGGAGAGATGCGTCTATTGCGACATCCTCGCTCAGGAAATAGATAGTGGGGAGAGGATAGTCTATGAGAATAGGGAGTATGTCTCCTTCTGCCCCTTCGCCTCACGCTTCCCTTTCGAGATCTGGCTTCTCCCCAAGAAGCATAGCCCTGACTTCTGTTGTCCCACCACCAGAAAGAACATCCCTCTCTTAGCCGAGGTCCTTAAGGTTACCATGCAGAAGTTAGCCCGTACTCTGAATAACCCTTCCTATAACTATCTCATCCATACCGCGCCCAATCGGGCTCCGCGGGCTGGTTACTGGCAGACCATTGAACAAGACTTCCACTGGCACATTGAGATCATGCCCTATCTCGTGCGGCTGGCGGGTTTCGAATGGGGTACTGGTTTCTATATCAATCCCACCGCTCCAGAGGAGGCGGCCAAATATCTTCGGGAGGCAAGGGTGTGAGACCATTATATGTGGCCTTCCTCTGGCATATGCACCAACCCTATTATAAGGATCCCCTTACCGGTCTCTATCCTCTTCCCTGGGTGAGGCTCCATGCCCTTAAGGGCTACTATGACATGGCCTTCATGGCCCAGTCCCATCCTGAGGTGAGATTAAATTTTAACCTTACCCCCTCCCTCCTTAAGCAATTAAAGGACTATGCGGAGATAGATGTCCAGGATAGATACCTCACCCTCTCTAAAAAACCAGCCATAGATCTAGAACTGGAGGAGAGAAAGTTCATCTTGGCCAACTTCTTTATGGTCAACTGGGAGACGATGCTCCCCCTCTTTCCTAGGTATCGGGAGTTATTGGAGAAGAGGGGTCATCAGTTTACTGCTCCCGAGCTAGAGAAGAGTGCCCAGAAGTGGCAGGTAGATGAGATACGCGACCTCCAGGTCCTCTTCAACCTCGCCTGGTTTGGCTATGGACTAAGGAAAGAGGAGGAGATCGCTTCCCTCTTCAAGAAAGGAGGCCAATTTTCTGAAGAAGATAAGGAACTGGTCCTAAGGAAACAGCGGGAGGCCATAGCACGAATAATCCCTATGTATCGCAGACTACAGGAAGAGGGAAGGATTGAGATAGCGACCAGCCCCTTCTACCATCCCATTCTGCCCCTATTGAATCAGGACGATCCCCGTCAGGAGTTTAACTTCAGGGAGGACATCCCTATCCAGATAGAAAGGGCCCTGCGCTTTTATGGAGAACTATTCGGCCTCTCTCCTAAGGGATGTTGGCCCCCAGAGGGGAGCGTCAGTAGTGGCATCGTACCCTATCTAGTAGAGAGGGGTATAGAGTGGATAGCCACGGATGAGGAGATCCTGACCGAATCCCTAAAGGGCGAGAAGAGAGAGGAGATCCTCTATCAGCCCTTCCATTACCAGGGACTGAGTATCCTCTTCCGGGACAAGAACTTTTCTGATGCCATAAGCTTCCGCTACTATAGAGAAGATCCCCAGCTAGCGGTTAGGGACTTCTTAGCAGGCTTAGGGAGGATAAGGGAAGAGGTCAGCCGCTTGCCTGGTGACCATTTAGTTACCCTGGCCATGGATGGTGAGAACTCCTGGGAGTATTATCATGACGGAGGGGAATCCTTCCTAAATGGCCTCTATTCTGGTATTGCCCAGGACCCCAATTTAAGGATGGTACGCATCGCCGACTTCCTGGCCGAGCATCCTCCCTCATCTACCCTATCCTGGCTCATCCCTGGCTCCTGGATAGGGCATAACTTCAATATCTGGATTGGAAAGCCAGAGAAGGATCGGGCCTGGCGGTATCTCCACGGGGCGCGGGAGTTCCTCCTTAAGGAGAAAGGGAGGGATGAGAGGGCCTGGGATGAGCTCTATGCTGCAGAAGGGAGTGACTGGTTCTGGTGGTATGACGATGACTTTAGCTCTGCCAATGACCAGGCCTTCGATGAACTATTTCGCACCCACCTAGGGAATGTCTACAAGTCATTGAAGAGGCCCATCCCCCACTATCTCAAGGAGTCCTTAATCTCTTTAAGGCCAGGCACCCCCTTAAGAGAGCCCTCAGATCTCATTACCCCTCTCATTGATGGCCGGATAACCAGTTATCACGAATGGTTAGCGGCGGGATGGTATCGGGTAGGGGGCCGAGGAGGAACCAGACATCGGGGAGAGAGCATCATCAATGAGATTGGGTATGGTTATGACCGCTCTCATCTCTATCTTCTGCTTGAGGTCAATATGGAAGAGGCTGGGGCTAGTTCCCCACCCTTCTCCTTCTTTGTTGGGATTGATAGACCGCGACCCTTCAAGATAGAGGGGACCCTAATGAGAAGTAGTAAAGACTCCATAGTGATCAATTTGACCAGCGGCGCCTCCATGCTCCTTCCCACCGTGGCCATAGATGAAGTGGTAGAGATGGCCCTTCCCTTCTCCCTCCTCAAGATAGAGCCCAAGGACGAGGTCTCCTTTACTGTGGGCATCAGCCGCGAGGAGGCCCGGATAGAGGAATGGCCGAAGCATAGATATATCTCCCTCATCATCCCTGATGAATACGAGATCAGTTCCCGCTGGAGCGTCTAGATGGATGAGAGCAAGATCCACCTCTTATTCGGCGTCCACAACCATCAGCCAGTAGGAAATTTCCCGGAAGTCTTTGAGAGAGGATATAAGGAAGCCTATCTCCCCTTTATTGAGGTCTTAGAGAGGCATCCCAAGGTCAAGGTCTCCTTCCATTACTCTGGCCCTCTCTGGGAATGGGTAGGGGGTAAGCATCCCGATTTCTTGAAGAGGCTAAAGAGGCTATTAGAAAGAGGCCAGATTGAGATCCTGGGAGGAGGGTTCTATGAGCCCCTCCTCCCCTTAATCCCCATAGAGGATGTAACCGGACAGATTGGGATGATGAAAGATTTTCTTTTCCAGAACTTCTCCTTTAGACCCTCGGGCTTCTGGTTGACAGAGAGGGTCTGGGAGCCTAACCTACCCACCCTAGTGAGAGGAACCGGTCTAGAATATACAGCAATAGACGATACCCACTTCTTCTCTGCTGGCCTCTCTAAGGAAGAGGTAAACAACTACTTCCTCACTGAGGATCAGGGCAACCTTCTCTATATCTTCCCCATTGATATGAAACTGCGCTATTCCATCCCCTTCCACCTTCCCCAGGAGACCATAGGCTACTTAGAAGGGGCTAAGGATAGAGGGATCAGGGCCCTAACCATCTTCGATGACGGAGAGAAGTTCGGTCTCTGGCCCGGCACCCACCAGTGGGTATATAGGGAGGGCTGGTTGGAGAAGTTCTTTACTGAGATAGAGAAGAACGGTAAATGGCTCACCACTTCTACTTTCCATGAATATCTAATAGCGAATGAACCCAATGGCCTGGTCTATCTCCCCACCTCTTCCTATGAGGAGATGGGCCAATGGGTCCTCTCGCCAGAGAAGGGGAAGGGGTTAGAGGAGGCCATCTCCCATCTCAAATCTAAAGGGTTATATGAGAGGTATCGTCCCTTCCTCAAAGGCGGCTTCTTCCGGAACTTCCTGCGCAAGTATCCGGAAGCCAAGAACCTCTATGACCGGATGCTTCTCACAAGCTCAAGACTTTCTAACCTTAAGAGGGGGAAGCGTCTTACTGAGGGTCTAAAGTGCCTCTATCGTGCTCAGGATAACGATGCCTACTGGCATGGGGTCTTCGGTGGACTATATCTTCCTCACTTAAGAAGGGAGAATTATCGTAACCTCATAAAGGCTGAGGTGATTACACAAGGCCTGAAGACCCTACCCCGAGTAACAGAGGCTGACTTAAATAGCGATGGCCAGAGAGAGATCCTCATAGAGACCGAGGCCTTCAACATCTTCCTCTCTCCCAAAAGAGGAGGCACCATCTATGAGCTGGACTATCGACCAGCCTTCTTCAACCTCACAGATATAATCTCCCGAAGGGAAGAGACCTATCATAAGGGACTGAAGGTCTTACCAAGGGGAAGACCCCGAGGCCAGGAGAGTATCCATGATCTGAAGAAAGGCATCTCCCGGGAGATGGCGAAGTATCTCTCATACGATCAGTATCTCCATACCACACTCCTAGACCACCTCCTTCCCCTATCAACTACGCCTTCTGACTTCTCAAGCGGTTCCCTCTCCTGGTTGGGAAGACCTCCCCTAAAGAGGATCTACCAGGCATCAATCAAAAGAAGAGGAAATGGGGTTTCCGTCTCCTTAAGCGGGGAAGAGAGGATCGGTGGCGAACCCATCACCATAGAGAAGGAGATCAGAATCCAAAAGGAATATCCAGAGTTGGATTATAGATATACCCTGGTTAATGGAGGCAAGGAGAGAGTCTCTTTCCTCTTCCTGGTAGAGTTCTGTTTCGCTAACCGAGAGGAGCCTTCTACCTTTAAGGGGAAAGAGGCTAAAGTGGCCTTTCGCGATCTCCCCTTGAAATTAAAATTGGCAAGCGATGTCGAAGCAGAATGGTGGAAGGTTCCCATAAGGACCATCTCCCAGTCTGCCGAGGCCTTCGACCTTATCGATCAGGGCATCCTCTACCTCCCCCATTGGAGGCTTTTGCTTGAGAAAGGGGAGGCCTTCAGACTCCGACTGAAGGAGGTGATTACTAAATGAGAGGATGGATGATATTTAAAAGAATGGAAGATCCCGAGCCATATGAGATCCGCCGTTTTAGAGAAGTGGCGGAAGAGAGGGGGATTGAGCTCAGGATAATAAGCCCGGAGCAATTCGACTTGATAGTTACCAGAGACGATCGGAAGAGCATCCTCATCGATGGAGCGTATGAGCCCTTACCCCAATTCCTCTTGCCCAGGATGGGAGCGGGCACGACCTATTTTGCCTTAGCGGTAATCAGGCATTTGGAGAGGCTGGGAGTCCATACCTTTAATTCATCCCAGAGCATCGAAGTGGTAAAGGATAAACTATATACCCAGCAGATCCTTGCTGAGAGTGATCTACCAGTACCCAAGACGATGTTAGTAAAATATCCAGTAAATGTGGAACTCGTTGACAGACAGGTCGGCTTCCCAGTAGTAGTTAAGACCATCTCTGGTTCCCATGGGAATGGAGTATTTCTCTGTGAGAAGAAAGCGAACTTTAAGGATCTCATGGAACTGATCAGCGCTACCAAGCCCAATGTTAATATAATCCTTCAGGAATTTATCGCAAGAAGTTGCGGAAGGGATATCAGAGTATTTGTAATTGGAGGTAGGGTAGTGGCCTGTATGGAGAGAATGGCTAGGGATGAGAGTTTTAAGGCGAATTTTTCCCGGGGAGGAGAGGTAAGGGCTTATGAGATAAATCCGGAGATTGAATGGTTGGCTACGGAATCGGCCGAGATCTTAAACCTCGATATCGCGGGAATAGACCTTCTATTTGATGGTGATCACTTCAAGATATGTGAGGTTAATTCCTCTCCCGAATTCCAAGGAATAGAGAGCTGTTGTGGGGTAAGCATCCCAGATGAGATATATAATTTCATAAAGGTTAGACTGGGTATATTTTAAATGAGTAGGAAGGGCTATTTCACCTTTGTTCTCCATTCCCATCTGCCCTATGTTGTCGGCCATGGCACCTGGCCCCATGGTACAGACTGGCTCTATGAGGCTGCCTGTGAGACCTACCTTCCCCTATTAAATGTATTGAATAGGTTAGTAAGGGAGGGTATCTCACCCCAGATTACCCTAGGCCTAACACCCATCCTCTTAGAGCAATTGGCCTCTCCCGAGTTTAAGGAGGGATTGAAAGGCTATATCCAGGCCAAGATAGATATCGCAAAGGAGAACAAAGAGACTTTTACTTCTACTGGGGAGAAGCAATCCAGCCGATTGGCCTCCTTCTGGTATGATTACTATCAGGAACGCCTTTCGGATTTTAAGACCTCATACCAGGAGGATCTGATCCTCGCCTTCAAGAGATTACAGTCTCTAGGCCAGATCGAGATCATGACCTCCTCTGCCACTCATGGCTATCTACCCCTGATAGGGGAGGATGTCTGCATCGAGGCCCAGATAAAGCAGGGGGTTAGCACCTATCTTAAGTATTTTGGAGAGAGGCCAAGAGGGATCTGGCTTCCCGAATGTGCCTATCGACCGGGCTATGAATGGGCCCCCCCCCTTGGTAAGGGGAGGAAGAAGAGAAGGAAAGGGATAGACTACTTTCTAGCCCAGAATGGCCTGAAGTATTTCATCATCGATACCCCGATGCTCAAAGGAGGAAAGACCATTGGTGTCTACTTAGAGAGGTTTAAGGCCTTAGCAGAGTTATGGCGCCAGTTCAAAAAGGGTTATAGGCCACGGCCAGAAAAAGAAGAGAGAACCCCCTATGAGGTCTACTACCTGAAAGGGAGTGGAGAGGGAAGAGAGGTTGCGGTCTTTACCCGGGATCCCATTACCGCCCTTCAGGTCTGGAGTGGGGAGCATGGCTATCCCGGGGATGGCTGGTATCTCGATTTCCATAAGAAACATTTCCCAGGGGGATTGAGGTATTGGCGGGTCACCAGTTCCCAATCTGATCTAGGCTCCAAACTCATCTATCAACCAGAGAAGGTAAAAGAGAGGTTAAGGGAGAATGCAAGCCATTTCGTAAGCCTGGTGCAGGGTTCTTTAAAGAATCACTTCTCAAAGACCCACTCTCCAGGGATAGTCACCGCTCCCTATGATACCGAGCTCTTCGGCCACTGGTGGTTTGAGGGGCCAGAGTTTCTCTATCTTAGCCTGAAAGGGATGAGTAAGGATCCGGAGATAGAACTCACCACCTGTTCTCGCTATCTGGAAAAGAGTCTTCCCCAGACCATAATAGAATTGCCTGAGGGTTCCTGGGGAGAAGGAGGGTTCCACTGGATCTGGTTCAATCAAGGGACGAAATGGGTCTGGAGGTGTATCTACCAGGCAGAGAGAGAGATGAAGGGGATCCTCTCTAGATTGAGACCCCCCCTTAATCACCTTAAGAAGCGCCTCCTGAAGCAGTTGGCCCGGGAGCTCCTTCTCTTGGAGAGCTCGGATTGGCCCTTCCTAATCTCTACCTGGAGCGCCCGGGACTATGCCGAGATCCGGGCCTCAAGACACTATGAGAACTTCCAGAGGATATATGGGATGATAGAGGGACTATTAGCGGGTAAAAGGGTGACGAGATCCGACCGCGCCTTTCTTACAGAATGTGAGAAAAGGGATCACGTCTTCAGCGAGATCGATCCCGATTGGTGGAGGGGAAAAGATGTCTAAGATCATCAATGTAGAACCCGAGATCGCTGGTGGCCGCTACCCGGTCAAGAGAGAGATCGATCGGCCTTTTGAGGTCTATGCCCATATTGTAAGTAGAAAACCCATAAAGGCCTGGTTAAAGTACCGCAAGAGGGGATGGGAATGGGAGAGGGTCCCCATGGAACCCATGGGGGAGGCTAGATGGAAGGGGAGTTTCTTCCCCCGAACAATGGGCACCTACCAATACACGGTAGAGGCTGCCCCTCTTGGCCTCTGGCGTCCCAAGACCAGCTATCGCCACACCCTAGAGGTAGTGGTCGATCCGGTAAGGGCAAGGTTCGCTAGCTGGTACCGGATGTGGGCCAGGTCACAAGGGAGAATAGAGGGAAAGAGCGCCACCTTTAGAGATATGGAAGAGAGGCTTCTCGATATAAAAAAGATGGGCTTCGATGTCATCCTCCTGCCTCCCATCCATCCCATTGGCCGCACCAACCGGAAAGGGCCGAACAATACCCTTGTTGCTGGACCAAATGACCCTGGTAGCCCCTGGGCAGTGGGCAATGAGCTGGGTGGCCATAAATCCATCGATCCCGACCTGGGGGATATGGAGGACTTCCGCCATTTTGCCAAAAGAGTAAGGGAGCTGGGGCTAGAGTTAGCCCTAGATGTTGGCCTGCAATGTTCACCAGATCATCCCTATGTAAAGGAGCACCCGGGATGGTTTCATTATCGTCCGGACGGCACCATCGCCTATGCCGAGAACCCACCCAAGAAGTACCAGGACGTCTACCCCCTCAATTTCTATCCTCCGGACCGGGAGGCCATGTGGGAGGAGATGAAGAGCATCTTCACCTTCTGGATTCAAGAAGGGATAAAGAGCTTTCGGGTCGATAACCCCCATACCAAGCCAGGTGAGTTCTGGGAATGGCTGATAAGGGAGGTCAAGAGGGAATACCCAGAGGTGGTCTTCCTCTCCGAGGCCTTCACCTATTACGAGAGGCTAGAGCTCCATGCCCTCTTAGGCTTCTCTCAGTCCTATACCTATTTTACCTGGCGCAACCGCAAAGAGGAACTGATCGAGTATTTCACTAAGCTCACCACCAGTTACCTGAAGGAATTCCTGAGAGGGAACCTCTTTGCCAATGACATCAATATCCTGCCCAGGATACTCCAGGAGGGAGGGAGGCCGGCCTTTAAGATGAGGATCGCCCTTGCCGCTACCCTCTCCTCTTTATACGGGATATACAACGGTTATGAGCTATGTGAGGCCGATGCCCTGCCCGGGACAGAGGATTACCGGGATTCTGAGATATTTCAGTATAAGGTATGGGATTGGGATCGGCCAGGGAATATCAAGGATTACATCACTAAGTTAAACCAAATAAGGAGAGAGAATCCGGCGCTTCACTACTACGATAACCTTTGCTTCTACAATTCAACGAGTGAGCATATCCTATGCTATGGAAAGGCCTCGCCCGATAGGAAGAATATCATTCTCGTAGTAGTGAACCTCGACCCCTTTAATGCCCAGCAGGGTCGGGTTACCCTTCCTTGCGAGGAGCTGGGGATCCCATCCGAGGGAAGGTATGGGGTAAGGGAGCTGATTACCGAGAGGTTATATGCCTGGCAGGGAAGGGAGAACTATGTGCGCCTCGATCCTTCCCTTGAGCCGGCCTATATCTTCCGGATAGAGAAGGAAGGGGAGGAATTCATAGAAGAGGTAAAGCCCCAGGCAGAATCGGTCGGGCTGGCTTATGCCCATGCCCAGCTCTTCTTCGAATTAAGGGAGAAGGTCCTGAAGAACGATATGTTCGCCAGAATAGAACTGGAGAAATTATATCAGGAAAAGATCGCCCCCCTGGTCTATACCGGCCCAACCTATGACCGGGTCTATACTGAGGAGATAAATAGAATTAGTGAAGGATATGGCTGCCCATCCATAATCAGCGCCTACCTCACCACCCCGGGGCACTGAAGATGAAGGTATTAATCCTCTGTGCAGGCTACGCTACCCGGCTCTATCCTCTGACTCTCAACAGACCAAAACACCTCCTTCCCATAGCGGGCAAGCCCATGCTCAATTACCTAATGGAGAGACTGGAGGAGGTGGAGGAGGTAGATGAGATCTATCTCGTGACCAACCAGAAATTCTTTTCCAAGTTTCAAAAGTGGGCAAGAGAGATAGTGACCAAGAAATCTATCGTGGTCCTCAATGATGGCACGACATCGGATGAGACGAAATTAGGAGCCATTGGCGACATGGACTTTGTCATTGATCGGATGGATACTAAGGATGATCTAATAGTCGTGGCTGGCGACAACCTCTTCACCCTATCTGTTCTTAGGTTTGTCAACTCCTTTCTAAAGAGGGGTCGCTTTCCGATAGTGGCCCTCCATGATGTGAAGGACCGAAAGCTAATGAGGAAGTACTCTGAGGTAAGGCTCGATAGAGAAGGGAGGATCGTCTCTTTTATTGAGAAGCCCCAAAAGCCCCAGACGACGTTGGCGGCCATCTGCCTCTACCTCTTCCCTAAAGAGAAGCTCCATCTTATCAAGAGGTATCTGGCCCAGGGTAATAACCCAGACCAGCCTGGCCGCTTCATTCAGTGGTTATATAAGAAAGAGCCGGTATATGGATACATCTTCACGGAGAAGTGGTACGATATTGGGGATCTCAATCAGTATCAAGAGGCAGATAGAGAATATCGGAGGAAGGGATGAAGGTAACCATGATCGCCCGGGAATACCCACCCTATGTCTATGGAGGGGCAGGTGTTCATCTTAGATACTTGAGTCAGGAATTGGCAAAACTGATGGAGGTGGAGGTGAGATGTTTCGGTGACCAAGAGAGCCGAGTGGGAAACCTAAAGGTCAAAGGCTACGAGCCCTGGGAGAGGTTTAAAGAGGGCAAACACCGCTTTACCGAAGCCCTAAAGTACCTCTCTATCGACCTCTCCCTTCTCCTGGATGAGATCGACTCTGATATCGTCCATACCCACACCTGGTATGCCTCCTTTGCCGGCTATCTGGCCAAGATGCTCTATCAGGTTCCCCTAGTAGTCACCTGCCATAGCCTGGAACCGTTGCGGCCCTGGAAAGAGGATCAGCTGGGAAAAGGCTATCGGCTGAGTAGCTGGGTAGAGAAGATCGCCATTGAGAATGCGGATCGGATAATCGCGGTCTCCCATACCATGAAGGAGGATATCCTGAGGTTTTTCAATGTTCTGGAGAAAAGGATCGTTGTGATCCATAACGGTATCGACTTGGATAAGTGGAGGTATACTCCTCTGGAGGCCCCTCTCAAGAAGAGATATGGTATTGAGGATGACTACATTCTCTTCGTGGGCAGACCGACCCCACAGAAAGGGATGGAGTACCTAGTGGCGGCGGCCGATGACCTTGACATTCAGGTAGTGATGGCTGCAGTGGGCGCGGATACTAAGGACTATGAGGATAGGATGAGGGAGAAGGTTAAGGAGAAGAGGAACATCGTCTGGATCCACGAACTTCTGAAGGAGGAGGAGTATATTCAACTCTATAGTTCCGCGAAGGTCTTTGTCTGCCCCTCGATCTATGAGCCATTCGGCATCATCAACCTGGAGGCCATGGCCTGCCGGAGGCCGGTGGTGGCCACCAGCGTGGGCGGCATAAAGGAGGTTGTAATCCCGGATGAGACCGGCATCCTCGTGGAGCCGGCGAATCCAGAAGCATTAGCCGAGGGAATCAAGCGTCTATTAAGGGATGAGAGACTGGCCAGGGAATTTGGGGAAAGGGGCAGAGAGAGGGTGGAAAGGCATTTCAGCTGGGCGTCCATCGCCCAAGAGACGAAGAGGTTATATGAGAGTCTAGTTGGGAGCACCTAAAAAGGGGGTGAGGAAGATGCCAAGGAGGAAGAAGAAGGAGGCCAAGCCAGAGATCTCTCCTCGGGAGAGGTGGGAGAAGGTGGCCAAGTTGGCCCATGAGCTCTTCGTTGCCCGGGGCCGGAGGCATGGTCACGATTTTGAGGATTGGCTCAAGGCAGAGAAGATTATCGATTCTCAATATGTAGTGAAGAAAGAGAAGTAATCTCTCAAACATGCGCAACCAGGTCGAATTCTATCGCAATCCGAATGTAAGGGAAAGGATTGCCCAGTACTGTGGGGGTTTTGCTGATGACCCTCAATCCTTCACTGCCGAGTATCTGGTTGGTTATGGGGAGTCTCTAAAGTGGGAGAGGACCCATCCCGAGGGCTTTGTCTCTCTTCCCAAGAAGGGCTTCTATTGGATCCTGAAGAAGGGCCTGGATATCTTTCGTTCAAATTGGGATCGGGAAAGCACCTTAGGGATACTCGATATCGAGTATTTCAGTATCGATTACCCTGGTGAGCCCTATGCCCATCCTAGGGAGATCTTCAAGAAATTAGAACCGCTCTATTCTACCATCCTGAAGGTCTTCTCAAGCTTTGGGATAATCCCCTTGGTCATTATGACCGGACAGGGATACCACTTCTCTACCCGGGTGAGTAGAAGAAAAAAGATAGAATTGAAACTGGAGGAACTGGGGAAGATCCCTTCATCCCTTTCCGGGAAGTATGCCTCTTCCGGCCCCCGGAGACCACGCTACGTCTCCCATCGTCATGGTAAGGCCTTTGAGGGGATGGGAAGGCTCATGGAGTATCTTACCCACCTGATACTTAAGGAAAAGATGCCCCTTTCCCTGCCAGTGGTGACTACTGATGTTGCTGTCGGAAGGGTTTCCCGGTTGGGACGGGAGGCGATATCCATAGACCTCTCTATGTATGGCGATCCTCTCTACATGCGCGATATTCGCTGCCCCTTCTCCAGCTATCAAAAGCATAAGGTAGCCAGGTATAAGGTAGGTGAAGACTTAGCCCGCCACTTCCCGATTCAGGTCGCCCTTCCCAGAGGGGATTTAGGCCTCGCTGATCTCTTCTCGATGCGCTTTAATTTTCAAAAAGCAGCAGATTATGCCGCTCAAGTGGAGACCAAGATTCCTGAATGTTCTGATGGCTTTGAGAAGCTAATCGAGGCCTATCGCACCTCCCCCCTCTACCATTTCCATCTGGCCTTTGACCAGGAGGAGCACGATCCCCCCAAGATCTGGTATCGAACCTACGATGCTTTCGACCATAATCTCTTACCCCCTTGTGTCAATCACTGCCTGAAGTTCCCCAATGACCATCTCCTAAAACCGACCAATCTCCAGCTCCTAACCCGGGTGCTTATGAAGATGGGCTGGCATCCCAAACATATCGCTGGGCTCATTCGTTCTAAGTTTGAGAGGGACTATGGCTGGGGCAATACCTGGATGAGATACGATGCCTCCTCCCGGGCCAACTTCTATGTCCGCCTCTTTGCCGGTCTCTTAGCTACTGGGTTGGATGGGGAGAAGGATCTAAACTGCCTCTCCCACCGGGAGAAGGGCTACTGCTTTAGACCCTTCTGCGGTTTCAATCTCGCAGACTACAACTTCTATAAGAAATGATTATGAAGGACCAGGTTGAATACTATCGCCATCCCACTATTAGGGAGAGATTGGCCCAATACTGTGGAGGGAGATTTGATGACCCCTCTAGCTTCAGTTGTGAATACCTAGTAGGTCTGGGGGAGGCCCTGCAGCGGGAAGGCTACTCCTTTCCCCTCATGGCTGTGGATAATAGGGATATGGTGCGCCTCTTAGAGAAGGGATTGGACCTCTCTCGAGCAGTCTGGGATAAGGAATCTACCCTGGCCATTCTAGACATAGAGTACTTTAACCTCGATTCCTTAGCTGAGCTCTATACCGATCAACTGGGTAGTTTTGAGAAGATGGAGCCCATCTATTCTACCATTGAGAGGGTTTTTAAGGAATACCAGATCCCCCACCTTAACGATACCACTACCTCGGGATATCACTTTGTCTCCCGCATCCCCTTTACCTCTCCCGTACATAAGGAGTTAGAGAAGATCGGTTATCTAAATCCTGTCTTAAGGAAGAGATACCGCACTAAGGTCTTAAGTGACATTAAGCGTCAGAGGCCGGTTCCCCTAAAAGCAGGGAAGGCCTATAGTACCATAGGCCGCCTCATGGAATTCCTCTGCCACCGTTTCCTAAAAGAGACTAAGCAGTCAAGCCCTTTACCCGTTACTATCTCTGACACCGCTCCGGGTGATATCCATCATCCCCGGGAAGGGATCTCACTGGACCTTACCCAGTATGGGGATCCACTCTTCATGCGTACCATTCGCTTCCCATTCTCTACCCATCAGAAGCACAAGATGAATCCCCATCGGGTAGGTAGGGAAGTCTCCCAAGCGACCCCTATCTATGTAGTGGTTCCCAGGAATAGGCTATCCTATCAGCAGACATTCGAAATCCGGCGCGATTATGAGAAGGCCATTGCATATGCTAAAAAGGTAAGTACCGCTATCCCCGATGCCTCCCAGGGCTGGGGAAGGGTCCTGGAGGATTATAAAGGCTCTAAACTCTATAGATTCCATCAGGAGTTTGATAGAAGGAGGTACTTAAGAGATTATGAACAGAGGATCGATCGGGGGTCCTTGCCTCCCTGCCTCCGCCATATCCTAGAGTCCCCCTGTCCGGCACTCCTTACCCCGACCACCATCCTTCTCTTTTGCCGGGCCTTCTTCTCTCTGGGATGGCACCCCAGGCACATTGCCGGACTCATCCATTCCTATTACCAGAAGGACTATGGGTGGATGATCGATTGGGATAAATACGATCCGATCACTCGGGCTGACTTCTGGTCCCGGGTCTATTGCGGGATGATCCAGATGGGTAGCGATGATCTAGAGGATTTTACCTGCCGCCATCACCAGAGAAGAGGCTATTGTCCCCAGCCAGACTGCGGACATAGACTGAAGGCCCTGGCTTCAAGATTAAAGAAGAGAGTAGCCTCTGTCTCATGAGGTCTCTAAAAACCTTCAGAGCCCTCTGATTACAATGATTTAGACTAATGGTTATGGTGATAAAATCGCCAATGGGATCGAAATTTTACACCTCCAGAATCACGGAAATCCTCCTGCTTTTTCTGACTTTTTCAGGAGTCTCCTCATAAAACTTGACATTATGGTCTTTAAGTAGTATAATAATGTCTAATGTTGGGTAATGATGGGTAATATGAAGAATTTCCGGGATTACCTTACCATCAAAGAGGCCGCCCAATTATTGGGAGTATCTAGAAAGACATTGAGACGTTGGGATTCTCAGGATAAGGTAAAATCCATCCGCCATCCCATAAATAATTATAGATTATACAGTCGTGACCAGATAGAGAAGGTGCTAAGGCGATTAAATAGAAAACCTATTTAAAATGTGCTAGATGAGTTAAGATGACCCTTAAGGTTTATAATACCCTTACTGGAGAGAAAGAAGGGTTCCTCCCCTTAAGGAAGGATAGGGTGAGGATGTATGTCTGCGGGGTGACGGTCTATGATGACTGCCATCTGGGACACGCTCGCTGCTATGTGGCCTTTGATGCCATCTACCGCTATCTAAAATATAAAGGCTACAGAGTAAAGTATGTCCAGAATATTACGGATGTGGATGATAAGATAATCACCAGGGCAAGAGAAGAAAAGGATCAAGGGTCAAGGAGTCTAAAGGCTCTGGTAAGAGAAGTAGCCCAGAGATATACCAAGGAGTACTTCAAATGGATGGACTACCTGAAGGTGAAGAGGGCCGCTCTCTATCCCAAGGCAACAGAGCATATCGGAGATATGTTAAAGTTAATCCAAAGATTACTGGATGAAGGATATGCCTATGAGGTGGATGGGGATGTCTACTTCGATATCTCTAAATTCCCTTCCTATGGCAAACTCTCCGGCCGCTCTATTGATGAGATGCGGGCAGGAGCAAGGGTGGAGGTGGATGAGAGGAAGAAGAATCCCTTGGACTTCGCTTTATGGAAGAGAGCAAAGGAAGGGGAGCCTTCCTGGAATAGTCCCTGGGGAGAGGGCCGGCCAGGCTGGCACATAGAATGCTCTGCCATGAGCATGAAGTATTTGGGAGAGAGTTTTGATATCCATGGGGGAGGAGAGGACTTAATCTTTCCCCACCATGAGAATGAGATCGCCCAGAGCGAATCCTATTCCGGAAAGCCCTTTGTCAAGTACTGGCTCCACAACGGCTTTGTTACTACAAGGGGTGAGAAGATGTCCAAGTCCCTGGGGAATATCTTTACCCTAAAAGAGCTCTTTCAAGAATTTCCCGATCCCGAGATTACCCGACTCTTCCTATTATCCATGCACTATCGTAGCCCCATTGACTTTACCAAAGAGAAGTTAGTGGAGATGGAGAAACATCTTTCCCACTTCTATAATCTCCTAGATTTTATCCTCCAGATCGTAAAGGGGAAGCTATCTAAGAGAAGGATTGACCCCGAGTCTTTAAGTAAGGAAGAGAAGGGGCTCTATCAAGAGATTCAAAAGACGGATAAAGAATTCGATCAAGCCATGGATGATGACTTTAATACTGCAAGGGCTCTTGCTTCCTTAGATAGCCTGGTAAAGGTAGCCAATACCCTAAAGGATAATCCAAAGGTAGGCAGAAATAAAGCATTATTGAGCAAGGTCTATAGGTTATTAAAAGAGAAGGGCGAGATCTTAGGCTTCTTTGAAGGCCATTGTTGGAAGGAGATGATCAGGGTTCCAGATAGAGAAGAGATAGAGAGCCTAATTGCCCAAAGGGATCGGGCACGTCAGGAGAAAGATTGGGGTTTGGCAGATAGGATAAGGAGCGATCTGAAGAAGAGGGGGATTATCTTAGAGGATCATCCAGAAGGGACTACCTGGAAGAAAATAAAAAAATCGTGCCCAATCATTTAAGTAGGTAACCGAAATAGTACTGGTTACATTTTAGATGATTTAACCAGAAAATTTGACAAGGCCGAATTTGTTGGGTATAATATAGTTTTGTCTTTATATTAAGGTGCCGAGGTAGCTCAACGGCAGAGCAATGGTTTTGTAAACCATGGGTTGGAGGTTCGAGTCCTCTCCTCGGCTTTTGGGCGGGTACCCAAGCGGCCAAAGGGAGCAGACTGTAAATCTGCCGGCGATGCCTTCGGAGGTTCGAATCCTTCCCCGCCCACCATCCGTGTCTAAAGGAAATTCTTGCGGGTGTAGCTCAGTGGTAGAGTCCCGGCCTTCCAAGCCGGATACGTGGGTTCGATCCCCATCACCCGCTCCATCCCAGGATAAATTCTTGCTGGGATAGCTCAGCCTCCCCCCCTTTATGCCGATGTAGCTCAGTGGTAGAGCAACTGCATGGTAAGCAGTAGGTCGCCAGTTCAATCCTGGCCATCGGCTTAAGAAAGCAGAATGAAGAAATTCGCGTCTAAAAGGAGGTAAAGA
>DLMW01000063.1:1276-5652 GCA_002478245.1 bacterium UBP18_UBA7526 | reverse complement strand
TTCTACTGATCGGCGTTCTGGGTGCTCTCTTTGTGCCTCGGTTCCTCCAGCAGCACGACAGCTTTAAAGTGGAAGCGGCTGCTGAGCAGATCGCCAATCATATAAGATTAGCCCAGAGCCATGCCATCGCTCAGCACATCACCCACGGGGTCTATTTTGGCACTAGTACTGCGACCTATAGTGTCTATTCCAAGTGGGATGAGGGAGGAATACAATATGATCCCATTAAGAATCCCTTAAAGCCAGATAAAGACTTAATTATTGACTTTGATTCGGCAGATTCAGAGTATTACGATTCCCGGTTAAAGGACGTCAGTTTATACGAGGCTAAATTTGGGGCAGATGGTAGCAAATATTCTCTGGAATTTGATTTTTTGGGAGCCCCTAATTATAGTGGGTATGTTTATATTAAAAAAGGTACAGAGAAGCGTAAAATTGGAGTGGAGTTACAGACCGGAGCAGTAAGCGTCTGGATTCCTTAAAAGACTATAACTGGAAGGATAATATGTTAGGGAAAAAGGGGAAAGGTTTTACTTTAATCGAAATCCTGATTGCTTTAGCCGTTCTGGCAATGGGCATCGCCATGCTCATTACTATGTTCACTGTGGGCATGAAAGGGGTGACTACTAATCAGGTGAGGACCCAGGCTACAAACTTAGCCCAGGACCTGATGGACGAGATAATGGGCAAGGAATTCCGGGATCCAAATGAAACACCAGTATGGGGAGTAGAATCTGGCGAGACTCAGGGCGTTAGAACTACGTATGATGATGTTGATGATTACTCTGCCTGGAAGAATAAAGCGCCTCAAAACGTCATGGGGGTGAGCCTGGGGGATGCCTATGCTAACTTTACCTTGAGCGTCTCCGTTGCCCGCGTGAATCCTGCTGACCTCCAGACCCCTCTGCCAGGCGATACGGAGACAGCCCATGTATCCTGTAATAGAATCATCGTCTCTGTCTCTCATCCCGATATCACTACCGTCTCCCTGTACAGCCTAAAAACAAAATCGGTCTACTAATTATAGGAGTTATCCATAATGAAGAGAAGAGGATTTACCCCATCTCCCACAGGGATTACCCTCGTTGAAATCCTGGTTGCCTTAGCCATTCTTGGCATGATCGCCCTGGCTTTATACGGCATCCTGAAAGGCGGCCTGGACGTCTGGCGGGGAGGGAAGGAGAGAACGGACGCTATTGCTCAGGCCAGGGTAGCCATGGATAGATTAACCAGAGAAGTAAGGGAGGCCACCTATATGGTATCAGCCAGCGATACTATGCTCCGCTTTAGTGCCTATCTCTTAGGTACTGCTGCCGCTGACTACAAGGATATCTCCTACTACTATGATTCTGCCTCAGGCATCCTATATCGTCATAATGTAACTGATGATATCCAAGCGGAGATGGCCTACTTCGTTACTGACTTTGATTTTGACTACTATTCTAAGGGAGATGATGGCGCCATCCATTCTTTCTCTCCGGGTTATGGAACCTACGATGATATCTGGATGATTGCAATAGATGCCCAGGTCACGAGGGGCCCGACAGGGGAGCAGAACGTGGTAAACCTGAGGTCTACCGTCCAGCCCAGAAACTACTCTGAGTACCATGTGTGGTGAGGGGATTTTATGCCCGAGAAAAAAGAAAGCGGCATCGCTTTAGTAACGGCTTTATTCATCCTGATTGTCATTATGATGCTGGGAGCAGTCTTCACCATGATGATGGCATCTGAGACCAATACCTCTGTCCGGGAAACCCAGTCCACAAAAGCATTATACCTTGCTGATGCCGGCCTCCAATACGCCCAGTACTCACTGGGTAAAACAACTGATTGGAGCAGTCTGGATGGTAAGTTTTCAACTATGGATCTTGGCGATGGTTCATTCAGCATCCATTATTACCAGATTCCAAATTATATGGCCGTCTCCTCCTGGGGATATATCTATGATTCCACTCTTGGCTATAGCATCATCAGACATATCGCCGCCCAATTCTCCAAATAACAAAACCCCTTCCGCAATAAAATTTATCGGTAAATTAAATTTTCCCCAAATTAATGAACGATCGTCCACTCAAAGTAGGACATCATAAATTTCCTCACTTTAGTAAACGATCGCATACTAAAAGTGCGCCAAGGGCCAGATAAGATAAGTGGATATAGAGCAAATTATAGAATGTGGGAATAATTGCCTCATTTTGATAAACGATCGTTTCAAAAAGTGAGGGAAGGTTGGAATTCCTGAATGACCTGGGTGAACTCACCGATGTTTCTGCAAAGGCTTTTATACGCAGATTGGAGAAGAGTCAGAAGGCTATCCAGTCTGCTCTTAAGCGCCTTGAGGATAGGGGAGAGATTGAAAGAGCAGAAAGGGGAGGTCGGGCCCTCTTTCAAATAACCCAAAAGGGAAAGGAGAGGATTAATAGCTCAGGTCTTAGTTTAAAAAGAAAGAGTAGAGATTGGGATGGAAGGTGGTATCTGGTAAGTTTTGATATTCCGGAAACTCAAAAGAGCTCTCGGAACCTGTTGAGGAGGAGACTGCTAATGCTTGGGATTGGGAAGTTGCAACGCAGCCTCTGGGTTTCTCCTTATGATTATACCAGAGAGGTGAGGAAGATAGTCGCTCATTATCATCTGGAGAAATACGTGGAGGTCTTTTGCTCTCAGCTCCTTAACCCGAAGAGCCCCTCTTTCTTTGCCTCCCAGATTTGGGATTTAGAGGGATTGAACAGAAGATATAGCCAGTTTATAGAAAAATATCAACCCCGACTCTCTAAATTCAAAGAAGACCCGAACAATAGCGAAGATTTGGAATTATTCAAACTCAAACGAGCGATGAAGGAGGAATTATCTAGCATCTTATTAAGCGATCCTCAATTGCCGGCTGAACTTCTGCCTAAGGGCTTTCAAGGGGAGGGATGTGTTAAACTCCTGAGCCAGAGGCTAAATCAGTTACTCAAACTTCTTTTTTAAAAGCCTCCTTTTTAATTTGTTTTTAATTTTCGAATTCTCAATAATTTGGAAGAGGAGAAAAAGGTAAAGAATACCAAAAATAACCAAAAAATACTTGACAAAGCCAGATGTGTGTGATACATTAATCTTGCGGAACACGAATTAACGCGAATTAAAAAGGTAGTAAATATGACCAAAGAGATAATGGATGTTAGAGAGATCGCGAAGTATCTGGGCTTTGGGGAGAAGAAGATCTATCAGTTGATAGAAAGGGGTGGGATACCGGTTTCCAGGATCGGCGGCCAGTATCGGTTCTTAAAGAAATCCATCGACCAGTGGCTGATAGGAAAAGTTAAAGCAACTAAACCCCGCCCCTGGGCACAGGTGCGGGGTAAACCCTTAAAAACAAAACAACTCCTCACAAAAGTTAAAGAGACCAAGGACCCCTTAGAGCGACGCCTCATCTTTATGGGAGTATTAACAAGAGAGACGGAGAAAGAAGGGGTCAGGCCCGTGGTTGTAGGAGGGAATGCGGTCCAGTTCTATACCTTTGGGGGATATGCTACAGACGATATTGACATCGCCTTCTCTGACCACCACCTTCTCAATAAGATTCTTCGGGGATGGAATTTTAGCCGGGAAGGAAGGCACTGGTATAATCGGGAGTTAGATATTGCCCTCGAATCCCCTATTTCTAGATTATCTGGTGAGGAATTGGAAAGAATCACTACGGTTGAGATGTATGGTCTCACCATCTATATTCTTGGTATCGAGGATATCATTATCGACCGCCTCACCACCTACGTTCACTGGGAGTCCATTGACGATGGCCGCTGGGCTAAGGAATTAATTCAGATTCACAAGAAGGGGATCGATTGGAAATATCTGGAGAAGCGCGCCAGGGAAGAAGGGACCGGGGAAGCCCTTAAAAAACTGAAAAGATGAGAAGGATAAGTTATGACGATTATCTAAGAAAAAATAAAGCAAGGTATACTATTACCCGCCTGCGCCTAAAAGGAAGAAGAGGTGCCAGGCGAAGAAGGCGGGATGAAAAGGAGAGGGAGATTCTTTTAAAGATGGATAGGGCGCGTGGCGAGCACTGGATTTACCAGGGGAAACTGGAGATCCTCGGCCCCCGTCGCTATCGCCTTAATCCCTGAACCATTGCCTATGAATATTTATAAGTTTTTAAATAATTAAAAAAGACTTGACAAATGCTTTTTTACCTGTTATACTGTTTATAGTTTTAAGTTCTTAAGAATTTAAGATTATAAAGTAATGGATTCACCCCGCACCTTTACCTTTTCAAAAATTACTTTACAAAAAGGGTGCGGGGTTCAGACGGATAGCAGGGGACGCAAACGGAAAGTAGATTCATCCTTTTTGCCGAGTAGTAAAGATATCTTAAGGTATCGGAATTTCAATAA
>DLMW01000063.1:849-992 GCA_002478245.1 bacterium UBP18_UBA7526 | reverse complement strand
ACCCCGAAGGGGTTATCTTGAAATAGGAGGTCTAACGGGGTGAAGGATTTGAGAGAGCCGGAGAAGGTCTTTAAGGCCCTGGGTTCCAAGACACGGCTTAAACTACTGAGGCTTCTCTGGCAGGAGGGGGAGTTACCGGTAAC
>DLMW01000063.1:388-624 GCA_002478245.1 bacterium UBP18_UBA7526 | reverse complement strand
GCCCGGGTCTCGCGTAACTTGGGGATCATGGAGAATGTGGGATTGGTGAAGACCAAGGAGACCAGGACCTGGGTCTTCTACTCCATTAATACCAATCCCTCCCGGCCCTGGCATGGCCTTCTTTTGAAACTCTTGAAGGAAGGCCTAAAGTGAAAGGAATTTGGAGACGAAACAGATACACCGGACTCTTCGCACGGAGTGGAAGAAGGGAGAAGAGATTAATCATATTGGAGACA
>DLMW01000063.1:0-152 GCA_002478245.1 bacterium UBP18_UBA7526 | reverse complement strand
TTATTGATTTCTCAACTTCCACCTAGACAAGACATGGATAGGAGAAGATTTTTTCAGAACTTAATATTGATATTTTTCTCTGTTGGGTTGCTTCTCTTGGGAAGCAATGGAGTCCGGGCGGGTATCTATGACGGCGGCCTCTTAACCGATGC
>DLMW01000015.1:36765-38665 GCA_002478245.1 bacterium UBP18_UBA7526 | reverse complement strand
GATGTCATTATAATCGGTGCGGGCATTGGGGGCTTGACCTGTGGTTCTTTATTGGCCAGAGAAGGATTAAGAGTTCTAGTTGGGGAACAGGCTTTGAAGCCTGGAGGATACGCCACTTCTTATAAGAAAGAGGGGTTTACCTTCGATTCCTGCGTTCACTTCTTGGGTGGCTGTGGTGAGGAAGGAATAATTAGAAGACTTCTTCAGGGGTTAGAGATAGAAGAAGAGATAGAATTCATTGAAGTTCGCTCACCTATGGTAGCGGTCTTAGATAACGAGAAGATCTCCCTTCCCATTGAAAAACCCCTTGAGTTAGAAAAAACCCTCCAGAGACTCTTTCCCCAAGAGGCTTCCCAGATACCAGAGTACTTCCAGACCCTAAAGAAAATTACCCAGGAGATCTTAGACCTTGTCTCCCCTTCTTTCTTTAAGTTCCTTCTCTTTCCCATAAGATATCCCCATCTTTTAAGATACCAGAAGTGCACCCTAAAAGATTTACTTGACAGATACTTCACCGATCCAAAACTAAAGAACATCCTCTCCATCGCTCCTACTACCCTTCCCCCTTCAAAAGTCTCTCTACTCTTTATGGCCGTGGTGACCATCCAGGGTCAGGAAGGTTTCTATTATCCTAAGGGAGGGATTCAGACTTTTAGTGATGCTTTAGCAAAGGGATTGAAGAAGCACAAAGGAGAGCTATTGCTCGATACCTTAGTAACTAAGATCTTAGTGGAGAAGAGGAAAATTTTCGGAGTGGAACTGGCTAGGGGAAAGAGAATAAGAGCAAGATATGTTGTCTCGAACACTAACTTAGAGCAGACCTTTTGCAGATTAGTGGGAAAGGAATATCTACCCCAGAGGTATATTAAAAAGGTAGAGAGTCAAAAGGTTTCTTTTTCTGGTTTTATTCTTCATATGGCAACGGATTTAGACCTCAGATCCTTAGAATTAGGTTTTACTGATGCCATTCTTCCTTCTGATTTAGAGAAGGAGTTTAAAGCATTAAATAATAATCAGATGCCGGATGAATCGAGTCTCGTCATTACCATACCTTCTCTGGTGGATTCTACCCTTGCCCCAGAGGGAAAACACGTCCTAAGCATCGTTGCTCCTGCCCCCTATAATTATGATTGGGAGAATAAGAAAGAAGAGATAGCCAAAAGAATTATTAGACAGGTAGAGAAGATCATCCCCAATCTTTCTGCACACATTCTCTATCAGGATATCTCCACTCCCCTAACCTTAGAGAAGCATACCTTGAATACCAAAGGGGCGATGTATGGACTACAGGTAACCCCAGAGCAGTTTGGGATAAATAGAATAAGGCAAAAGACTCCCATAAAGAATCTCTACCTGACTGGTCACTATACCCGGCCAGCCCATGGGGTAGTGGGAGTGGTTCTGTCCGGCCGGTTCGCTGCCCAAGCTATACTTAAAGATAGCGGACATTGAGTTAACTCAAGAAACATTCGCACGAATGAAAAAAAAAGAGAGAAAAAGATAGATTACAGAAGGTTCTCCTCTATCATACCCTCGAACCAGATAAGGGGAACTTTTTTGTTTCCCTGGGCTGGCCAGGGACCGGCCCTAATATCATCCTTTTGGCAGATGAAGAGAAGGCTTTAATTATAGAATGTTCGGCAACAGAGTAGGCTCTAAGAAGACGGTCTTCTTCTTTCAAGCAATCTATTCTATTATCTTCCTTGGCATTCTTAATCGCCCCAGGCGCCAGGGACGAGTTCATAAGACTCAGCCTGAAAAAGTTAGGTTGAAAGCAAGATGGGGAAAGGTTAGTTAGGTCGTAAGAGAAGAAGGAAGGGTCCATGCGCGTATTCTTAGTCGATGCCCCCCACAGGATCTGGCCGGCCATGAGGGGCTGGGTACCCAGCCCAGGACTTCT
>DLMW01000015.1:35158-36595 GCA_002478245.1 bacterium UBP18_UBA7526 | reverse complement strand
GGCCAGAGGTAGTGGGTATATCCTGCCTTGCCACCTGCTTTGCTATCGATACCTTCCATGCCTGCCGCCTGATAAAAGAGGTAAGCCCCAAGACAGTCATTGTAGCCGGTGGTGCCCATCCTTCTTTGGTTCCTGAGAAGACTTTAAGGATCTGTCCCCAGATAGACTATATCGTAGTTGGGGAAGGAGAGCTCACCTTCCAGGAATTCCTGAAGGCCTTTGAGAAAGGGGAGAGGGATTTCTCTAAGATTAAGGGGCTGGCCTATCTCCATGAGGATAAGTATATCTATACTGGGGATAGGGAATTCATCGAGGATTTGGATACCCTTCCCATGCCTGCCTACCATCTCTTTGACATGCACCACCCTTTATACGGCATGGCCTCTGAGGGGAAGGATACCCTCCATGCTACCTTTAGCCGGGGCTGCCCTTATCGATGTACCTTCTGTTCCGAGACCATGCTCTGGAGGCATAGGCGAAGGGGGATGAGCCCCCAAAAGATGGTGGATATCTTCCAGCATCTTAATGAAAGATATCACCGCAAGACCTTCTTCATTGGCGATGACCTCTTCAACTTCGACCGTCGGGTCACTGAGGAGTTCTGTGATGAGATGATTAAGAGGAAGCTAGAGATAAACTACTGGTTTGAGACCCGTGCCGATTACCTCTTGAGGGATCGCGACCTTCTGCCCAGATTGAAGGAGGCGGGATGTTTCCAGATCCTGATCGGGATAGAGCACTATACCCAGAAAGCCCTGGATAGTTATCACAAGGGGACGACCGTTGAGCAGAACCTAGAGGCCATGAAGGCCATCAAGAAGGCCGGCCTCTCTATCGCCGGAACCATGATGATGGGGTGGTGGGAGGATGATGAGAAAGGGATAAGGAGTCTCTATCGCATGTGCCATCCCTATGTTCACCACTTCGGCTTAGGGATGCTTACCCCCATCCCGGGCACCCCATTCTACAATGAGGTGAAGAGATTGGGAAGGATTGAAGAAAAGGATTATAGTAAATACGACCTTCTCCATCCCATCATGCCTACTAAGTATATGTCCCGGAACCAATTGGCTGACCTCCAGATGAACCTCCATAGAAGCTATTACTTCGTTCCCTGGTTTCTCTGGCAGACCTTCTTCCATCCCATTCCTGTAGTAAGAGAGGTGCATAAGCACTTCTTAAGGTATGCCTGGGATGTCTTTAAACAAGAGGTCTTTGGAGCCAAGGGCTGGGTACAACCGGGATATATTAGCTTTGAGGATTATATGAAGGATAGGGGTAGATGAATCCCGCCCCTCCTTGTTATTTAAATAATGAGAATAGTAGTCTAACAAATTGTGTTGGAGGAGGGCGGGATGAAGGCCAGGGTCATCTACTATGGTGGGATAGCGGACTATCTCCCTAAAGGACAGTCAGGGAGATTGATTCTTAGGGAAG
>DLMW01000015.1:30634-34961 GCA_002478245.1 bacterium UBP18_UBA7526 | reverse complement strand
GAATCAAAAAGGCTAGAATAATCCAGGAGTATATTCATGCGGTCTATGTCATCATTCTGGCTATTGACTACCATGATAAAGACAGAATCCCCCGCACCCTTAAGGTTAGAATTCGGGCCTTTGGCTGGCCCGGGGTGCTTAAAAGATCCAACCTCTGGGCAAAAGAGATAAATAGGCTCATCAAGAGATAGAGATGAAGCTTCTTTTAATCTTTCCCATGGGAAAGGGCAAGGTGATGGGCAAGTACTCCTATTTTAAGTTAGCACCACTCACCTTGCCCTATATCGCTGCCCTTACCCCAAAGGATGTAGAGATTACCATTATCGATGACCTAGTGGATGAGATAGACTTTGGGGCAGATGTGGATCTGGTGGGATTGACCGTTCTTACTCCTTTGGCCCCTCGGGCCTATGAGATTGCCGATAGGTTTAGAAGCCGGGGGATAAAGGTGGTCCTGGGAGGGGTGCATGTTACCATGTGTCCCCAAGAAGCCACACCCCATGCCGATGCTCTGGTTTTGGGTGAGGCAGAGGAGACCTGGCCAAAGCTCATCGCGGACTTCAAAAAGAGAAGACTCCAAAGAATCTATCGCTGTCCCAGGCCGCCTGATCTAAAAGGGATTCCTATACCCAGGTGGGATCTATTGAAGATGAGGTATCTTCCCGCCTACTCCGTTCAGACCAGCCGGGGCTGTCCCTTTGACTGCGATTTCTGTTCCGTGACTACTTTCTTTGGGGGAAGGTATAGACTGAGACCGATAGAGGATGTGGTAGATGAGGTTCAGACCCTTATCGAGAGTAAGAGGCAGAAGGCCCCTTTGGGGAATATCTTCTTCTTCAATGATGACAATGTCTTTGCCCATCCCAGCCATAGCAAGAGGCTCTTTAAGGCCCTAACCCCGCTTAGAGTAAAGTGGCTCGGCCAGGCACCAATCACCATGGCCTGGGATGAAGAATTATTGAAGATCAGTGCCGATTCTGGCTGTATCGGGGTTCTGATCGGCTTCGAATCCCTCTCCCAACGGAATATAGATAGGATGGGAAAGAGGATTAATAGAGTAAGAGAGTATGAGGAGGCGATCAAGAGGATTCATTCCTATGGGATCAAGATGATGGGTTCCTTTATGTTCGGTCTGGATGAGGATGACAGAGGGACTTTTCAGAGGGTAGTGAGGTTCATGGAGAAGACCCATATCGATGTTCCCGGATTGGGGATGGCTACCCCCTATCCCGGAACCCGTTTTTATAGGCGCTTAGAGAAGGAAGGGCGATTGATTAATCATGACTGGGAGGATTATGATAGTATGCAGACCGTCCATCGGCCCCTTCAGATGAGCCCTCAGGAAGCGGATGAGGGTCTGATCTGGGCCTGGAAGAGGGCAACATCTCTTCCTTCCATACTTAAGAGGACGGTCTTTCCTTCCAACCGCTCCCTCTTCTACTTCATCTTCAACCTCGTCTTCCGCCAGACAGTGCACCGCATGTTCCAAGACGCGAATCACCACGAATAAAGAAGAGGAGAGGTATGAAAAAGGCATTCCTTTTGATCCTGGTAGCCCTGTGGGCGACAGTTGGCGCAGCAACTGCTAAGGAGAAAGGAGGGTTAGAGATTGGCCGGGTCCCAGATGGGGTCTACTTGGGAAAGAGCGGAGGGATTACTGGGGTAAAGGTAGAGGTAGAGGTCAAAGAAGGAAAAATCACCAGGATTGAAGTATTAAAGGCGCGGGGTCACCCCAGATATAAAGGGAGGGCGGTCAAAGAGGTGCCACGAAGGATCATCCAGGCCCAGTCTCTAAAAGTAGATGCCGTAACTGGGGCCACAAAATCCTCAAAGGACATCATCCAGGCAGTAAGAAACGCCCTCCCAAAAGAATAGGCCGCAAGCTACGGGCTATATGGGATTTGAAGCGGAGGAATAACTTTTGGAAAAGATAGACTGTCTCTTTATCAATACCCCCAAGATGGCTAGTTACTATAAACCCTTAGGGGATTTTATTTTGGATACCTACCTACCCCTGGGCCTCTTGGCCCTGGCCGATTTATTGGCTAAAGAGGGCTTCTCTTCAAAGATCGTCCACTTAGGGGTGGAATGGGTCTTGGACCATAACTTCTCTATCTTGGATTATCTAAAGAATAAGAAAGTTAAAGTCATCGCCATCCCCCTCCACTGGCACCATCAATCCTATGACGCAATCGAACTGGCCAGAGAGATAAAGAAGGCCTATCCCAAAACCTATATTGTCCTAGGTGGATATACTGCCAGTTATTTTGCGGAAGAGATCCTAGAGAGATTTTCATTCATCGATGGAATCATAAGAGGGGATGGGGAAGAGCCCATCCTTTCTCTGGTAAAGGCAGTTACCAAAAGGAGGGCTCTCTCAAGAGTCCCGAACTTAACCTGGAGAAGAGGGGGTAAGATCCTCATCAATGAGCTTTCTTATGTTGCTAGCCAAAAGGATCTAGATCGTCTATCCTTCACCAACTTCAAACTCTTGAAGAATTACCAGACCTATATCAGATATGTTGGCTTTTTACCTTTCTTTGCCAAGAACTTCTCCAAAGAGGCCAACTTCCTCTTCTTCTCCTATCGCAGTCCTACTCTTCCTCTCTTTATCGGTCGGGGATGTCTGGCTAACTGCACCTACTGTGGAGGGGGGAGAGAGGCCCAGGAGTATATTAATGGAAGAAGAGAACCCATCTTCCGGTCCCAGGAGAAGGTCTTGGAGTCGATAAGAGAGGCCAAGGAGTATGGATATGAGACGGTTCTCATGGACTTTTATCCCTCTCCCCAAAGTGATGATTACTATATCAAACTCTTCCAGATGATGAGGGAAGAGGGGATAGATATGGAGTGCCTCTTCGGTTGTTTCTCCCTGCCCAGTAAAGAATTTGCCGAAGAGTTTCGTAAGACCTTCCCAGGCAGAAGATCGGCCATCTGGCTCTCCCCAGAGAGTGGAGTGGAGATGGTGAGAAAGAAGATAGGGGGGTTCTTCTATACCAATGGCCAGATCATGGAGGCCTTAGAAGACCTCAATAGACTGCATATCACTACCGAACTCTACTTCACCTTCGGCTTTCCCTTTGAGAGAGAAGAGGATGTCTTAGAGACCAAGAGGTTTGCTTTCTATCTCAAGAAGAGGTTCAGATGCATCTGGGCCATCAGGGCCTATCCTTTGGAGATGGAGCCCGGCTCTCTCTGGCAGAGGAATCCCGAAAGGTTTGGGGTAGTATCGAATAGAAAGAGTTTTGTTAACTATTATGAAGCAAATAGCCAGAAGAATCTAGAGGTTCTCAATAGCCTGGGCTACTATATCCCAAGCTTCTTCAAAGAAGGGGCCTCGGACTTTGCTTCCTTTGAAAGGAAGATGCAGAGGCTGAAGTGTAGACACTTCTGCCTCATCCATCCCAATGCCCGAAGATCAGGCCCTCCCTGGCTGGGAAGAGTGATGTGCCGGGGAATGAGCCTCTACCAGAAATTGAAGAGAAAAAAGACTTGACTTTTATTTTTTTCTCTGGTATAGTTTGATTAGAGTAGTTTACTTAAATTAAAAGGGGCAAGTAGAGTTAGGTTGGAAGGAAAGCTTGGGGAATGGTAGTTAGATAAGTATGACACTTTCCTAACTTCAACTGTTAATTTTTGCTTGAGTAGGAGAGAGATATGGAGAAGGAACTTGTTCTTCTCGGCCTATTGAAAGAGGGACCAAGACATGGCTATGAGTTAAAGAGAGTCGTTGACGAAAAGATATCCACTTTCGCCCCCATTAGCGCGGGCTCCATCTATTATACTTTGAAGGGATTGGAAAGGGATGGTCTGGTGAGTATGACCAAAAAGAAGAAGGGTAGGTATCCAGAGAAAGAGGTCTATAGGATAACAGAGAAGGGAGAGGGGAAATTCAGAGAGCTACTTAAAAAGACCTGCTTCAACATCAAGAGGCTCTATCGGAGTATGGACATTGTTCTCTACTTTATGAACTACCTCAAACCAGAAGAGGTAATTGAAGGATTGAGGAATAGGATCAGCCAGATCAGAGGGATAAGGGAGGAGACCAAAGGGATCTATACCAAGATAAGGAAGGAGAAATACCCTTATTACATCCAGGCCATTGCCCAGAGGAATATAAGGTTTATGGATGAAGAGATAGCATGGATGGAGGGATTCATTCGTAAAATAAAAGTTAATTTATAGTTTACAGTTTCGGCCCTTTGCCTCACTGTTTACCCCATCTTTGCTAGTTACCGCCAGCTTTCTTCTGTAAGGAGGCGAAAATGCGTGTTTTTCTGATTGACCCGCCCCATAAGATATGGAGCGAGATGAGGGGCTGGGTTCC
>DLMW01000015.1:26337-30458 GCA_002478245.1 bacterium UBP18_UBA7526 | reverse complement strand
GTGATGGAGCATCCCTGGAGAGACCTGGAAGAAGGGGTAAAGGAAGAAAGACCAGAGGTAGTAGGGATCACTAACATTGCCTTGATGTTCTATTACGATACCTTGAATGCGGCAAAACTGATAAAGATGGTTAGCCCCCAGACAAAGGTAGTGGTGGGCGGTCCCGATCCCTCTCTCATCCCAGAGGAATTCTTAAGGGCAGCGCATGGTGATATCGACTTTGTTGTGGTAGGAGAGGGGGAGGTTACTGCCTATGAGTTATTGAAGGCCATAGAGAGAAAGGAGAGCGATTTTTCTAAGATTAAGGGATTGGCCTATCTTGAGGGCGATAGGTATGTCTATACTGGAGATAGGGAATTCGTCAAGGATCTGGATACCCTTCCCATGCCTGCCTATCATCTATTTCCCATGGACAATCCCATGTATGGCATACCAGCCTTCATGCCCCCTTATACCGTGACTATCTGTACCAGCCGGGGCTGCCCCTACCGCTGTACCTTCTGCTCCCAGACCGTGATGTGGAGGCATACCTGGAGGGGAAGGAGCGCTAAGAAGGTTGTGGATGAGATCGAACTATTGGTTACAAAGTATAAGAAGCGAGGGATTCTTTTTGGGGATAATGACTTTTTAATAGATAGAAAGAGGAATATTGAGTTCTGTGATGAGCTGGAGAAAAGAAAGATCAAGATAGACCATCTCTGGGTCCAGGCAAACCCTGCCCACATCATAAGGGATAAGGACCTCCTCCCCCGCCTTAAGAAGGTCGGGATCTTCATGACCCTACTGGGAACAGAGTCTGCTACCCAGAAGATTGTGGACAAATATAAGAAGCCCATGGGTGTGGAACAGAATATCGAGGCCTTCAAGCTATTGAGGAAGAATAGGATCCTGGTCCTGGCAAGTATGATGATCGGTGGAGAATATGAGACCGTAGAGACCATAAACGAGATGGCCAGACTGGGCAGGAAGTATGGCGACTTCCCCACCTGGGCCCATGCCACTCCCTTTCCCGGGACCCCCTACTATGAGGAGTGTAAGGAGAAGGGACTCCTTGAGGTGACCAATTACTCCCAATATGACTGGAGCCATGCCATTACCCCTTCCCCAACCCTATCCAGAGAGGAACTGGAGAAGTATAGGATTGGTTTATTCCAGAGGGTCTACGGCCTGCGATTATTTGTAAAGGCCTTCTTCCACCCCAATCCAGATGTGCGGAGGTATGAGAGATTCTTTACCAATGAGTGGCTGGCTCGCCAGATCTTCAAGAGGCCCTGGGTAGCCCCCAATTATCAGGCCTTTGAGGACTATATGAAGGGACGCGAATAAATTCGCGTCAGAAAGGAGGTCTAGGATGAAGATTTTAGGAATCTGTGGGACGCATAAGAGGCAGGACCAGGAGTCTTCAAGTGAATGGCTATTGAAGGAGGCCCTGAAGGCCGCAGAGGAGAAGGGAGCCCAGACAGAGTCCATAAGGCTCATCAATTATAAAATTACTCCCTGTCTTGCCTGCAACAAATGCCGGATCGGGGAGAGATGCCCTCTATTAGAGGACCCCAATGATGATTGCAAGAAGATCTTCGATATGATCGATGAGGCGGATGCCCTAATCTTTTCCTCTCCCACCTATGCCTACCAACAGCCGGCGGTCACCTTAAGCCTCTTCCATCGGGTCATCCCCTTACACGAGATCGAGAGATCTAAAGAATGGGGACTGGATATCCGGGCCTATAAGTGCAACCCCTTCCACGGAAAGCCGGTGGGGAATATGGCGGTTGGTGCTGGATTGGGAATGGAGGGAGCCCTCTACTATCTCTTCCATGTCTTGAAGGCCCTGGGTGCTACCTCCGTTGTCTGTGCAGGGATAAGCCTCATGGAAGCAGAGACCAGGAACCTCTTTGCCGCTGCCCCTATGGATCCAGCGATAAAGAAACTACTTGAGATGCCGGGAACGAAGTTAGAGGAGAATAGGTGCGCCATTGAACTCGCCCGGGCAGTGGGCAAAAGAGTGGTAGATGTCTATCATTCTGAGATCTTCCAATCGCTAAAGGATGTTTTGAAATATTAAGAAGTAACCAGTGTGCAGTTAACAGTATAAATAACTTCCAAATAACAAATTCCAAATCACAAACAAATCACAAATTCCAATTACCAAATGACCAAAACAATAAGCGAATCAGAACATCAGAACATCAGTAGGAAGAATATCAGAAAATCAGGATATCAGGAATATTTGATTTCATCTTTAGCAAATAAAACCTGATAATCTGGTATCCTAATACTCTACCCACTGATATACTGATACCCTGATATACTATTGATTTATCTAATTTGGTGCTTGGTACTTGGAATTTTACTGTAAACTGGTTACTGTAAACTGTTAACCTCTATTCTTGAAGCGAGGAGAAAGATGAAGGAAGCGTTATATTATCAAAGAATAGACGATAAGATAAAGTGCCTCTTATGTCCCAAGGAGTGTCTCATCGCTCCTGGGAAGAGGGGATTCTGTAGGGGGAGGGAGAACATAGATGGAAGGCTAATTGCCTTAACCTATGAGGAATGCGTCTCCATTGCTGTTGATCCCATCGAGAAGAAGCCCTTGTATCACTTCCATCCTAGTTCTTTAATCCTTTCCTGTGCCCCCAATGGCTGTAACTTCGGCTGCCCTTGGTGCCAGAACTGGACCATATCTCAACAGGAGACTCCCACCCAACGTATCACTTCTAAGGAGATGGTAGAACTTGCCCTAAGAAAGGATTCTGTAGGGATCGCCTATACCTATACCGAGCCCTTAATCTGGTATGAGTACTTATTAGAGACAACGAAGTTAGCCAGAGAGAAGGGACTGGCCAATGTCTTAGTCACCAATGGCTATATTAACCCTGCGCCCCTTGAAGAACTCCTCCCCTATATCGATGCCATGAATATTGATGTCAAATCCATGAAGGAATCTTTCTATAGGGAATACTGCAAGGCCACCCTAGCCCCGGTCTTAAAGACTATAGAGAGGGCAAGGAGGTCCTGCCATGTGGAGATCACCAATCTCGTCATCCCTACTCTGAATGATTCTGATAGGGACTTTAAGAGATTGATTGATTGGGTAGAGAATAGGTTAGGGGATGATACCCCTTTACATTTCTCAAGATACTTCCCCCATTATAAGTTGAATATCCCTCCCACTCCAGTAACCACTTTAGAGAGAGCGCGGGAATTGGCTAAAGAAGTATTGAAATATGTCTATATCGGGAATATCCTCGACCCCAGTGCCAATACCACCTACTGTCCAAAGTGTAAGAAAGCCCTGATCGTGCGCGATGGCTATTCCATCTCCAGGATGCATCTGGAAGGGAAGAAGTGCCAGTATTGTGGGGAAGAGATTAATATAGTAATCGGTGATCGGTGGGAAAGAAATTATTCATTCCGTTTTTAATAGTAGTTCTTTTGTTTTTAATGGGGCAGAAGAGAATGGAAAGAGTTTACCTGATTCCCATTGGGGAAGTGGATGAAAGAGTGTTGGAGGGATTAAAAACCTCTTTAAGAGAAAAATTCCATTTAGAGGTCGTGATTGGAGAGGCGTTACCCAAGCCAGACTATGCCTATAATCGAAGAAGAAGACAGTACCATTCCTCACCCATTTTAGATAATCTTTCAAGAAATATCCCTTCTGGGGCCTATAGAGTATTGGGAATTACAGAATGGGACCTCTATGTTCCCAATCTCAACTTCGTCTTCGGCCAGGCCCAGATGGGAGGGAGGACAGCGCTCATCTCCTTAGCCCGGTTAAGAGAGGAATTCTGGGGAAGAAGGCCAAACGAGAAATTACTTGCTGAAAGGACCTTAAAGGAGGCGGTCCATGAGTTGGGCCATACCCTTGGCCTGGAACATTGCCCCAATCCCAAATGCGTCATGCACTTCTCCAACTCCTTACAGGACACAGACATAAAGGATTCCTGGTTCTGTCCAGAATGTGAGATTAGAAGATGAGAAGATTTGAAAAAAGTCGAAGATTCTTATCTCTTGGATTAATACTTGTTCTTTTGGCTAGCGGCTGCATTCCAAGATCTCCCAGCAAGAGAGAGTTCTTGATGGATACTGAGGTGGAGATTATCCTGCCTCAGGGGAGC
>DLMW01000015.1:24946-26236 GCA_002478245.1 bacterium UBP18_UBA7526 | reverse complement strand
AGATTATCCTGCCTCGAGGGAACGAGGAGGATTTCGCTCTAGCCTTTAGTGAGATGAGAAGAATTGAAAGGTTAATGGATGTCCATGATCCAGAGAGTGAGATCTCCCGAGTTAATAGATTGGCAAGCAAAGAACCGGTCAAGATCAGTGAGGAAGTTTATCAGGTCTTGAAAGAGGCACTAAGATATAGTAGGCTTACCTCTGGGGCCTTCGATGTGAGTATTCGCCCCTTAAGTGCTCTATGGGGAGAAAAAGGAAAGTTGAAGGAAGTCCCTGAAGTAGAAGAGATAAAGAAAAGATTAGCACTGGTAAATTACAAAAATATTATCTTGGATGAAAGAGATCAAACGATTGAGTTTAAGGGAGAAGGGATGGCTCTGGATTTGGGAGGGATAGCCAAGGGCTATGCCCTAGATTATACCATAAGAGTTTTAAAGAGAAGGGGAATTAAAGAAGCATTGATCAATGCTGGTGGAGACATCAGGGTAATAGGGGAAAAGAGTTGGAAAATTGGTCTCCAACACCCCAGAAAAGAGGAAGAGGTTTTGGCAGTAATCGAGTTAAAGGACCAGGCGGTTGCTACCTCCGGTGATTATCAGAGATACTTTATTAAAGAAGGCAAAAGATATCATCATATTATTAATCCTGAGACTGGCTATCCTGCAGATAGGTGTATGAGTGTCACCATAATCGGACCAAGTGCTACCCAGACAGATATCCTTGCCACCGGGGTCTTCGTTCTGGGTCCTGAAGAAGGAATGGAGTTAATAGAGTCCCTGGAAGGTGTGGAAGGGATAATCATTAATTCCCAGGGAAAGATCCTTCTCTCCTCCGGCCTAAAAGGTAAACTCCAAATCAGCCCCCAAATCTAAGAAAAAAGACTTACCCCGTTAGAAATTTCAACAAGCATATTCTCTTAGATACATCATTTTTCAATAAATCACAATATTTTTGAGGCAAACCTCGTTAGAAGTAGGGCGCCAGTGACGACCACCTCCGATGTTCATCGGAGAACTTCTAACAGGGTAAATATTCAGTTTGTTAAATAATTTCTAACAGGGCTTGACAATTCCATAAAAATGTGCCATATTAGACTATGGTAAAGCATTGGAATTTGAATCACGAAGTGATGGCATAGCCATAAATTACGATGCTTAAGGATTAGGGGGTTGGGGGGAAAGAACCCGCCTTCCATAGCACGCTATGTGCGGCGGACAGGTCTGCTTTCCCCCGAGGGGTGACAGTGGAGAAATGCGAGCGATGTGGAGCATTTCGGAAGACCAGAGGGGT
>DLMW01000015.1:22380-24760 GCA_002478245.1 bacterium UBP18_UBA7526 | reverse complement strand
AGGGGTTATCTTGAAGGAGGTGTTTTAAGATGGAGAAACTCGGTATCCTGGCAAATGCTTTGCTCTATCGCACCCTGGGGATAGTCTTCCTAGTGGTCGCTGCGTTCTACATCCTTTCCCCGCAGGTGATACAGAAGATTAACCAGGTAGGAAAGAAGCTTCTCTGGAAGGATGAGTGGAGCATTGCTCATCGCACCGGCTTCGGGATCTTCTTCCTCATTGTGGGAGTAATATTGTGCTACGTGGGCTTCGCTTATCTTAAGAGGTAGCTAAAGTAGTTTTAAGCTTCGGAACTTGAATGGAACCACGGATTATCCCAAAGGGATCACTTCGTGAGACAGATTTTAAAAATAATCCGTGGTTACTTATCTGACCATAATCTCTGTATGAACTAAACTGGACTAAAAGAAAAAAGGTGGGTTAGTAACCCACCTTTTTAGCACGAGACCACGACACCACTCTCCCCAGTTAGAAAATAGGTGCCACTTGAGTTATTCTTCTTGCGGTAGATAAGTTACAATCTTGGCCTGCTTCTTTAAGTTATCATACCACTGGTTGTATGCCTCGTTCTTCTTTCTTTGTGTATAGTTTTCTCTGAACGTCTCTTTCTCTTCCGCAAATTTCTTCTCATCCATTCCTTTCCGTTTAATCAGTCTAATGATGTAATAGCCATCCTTCCCCCTTAAAGGACCTTTCCCTTCACCCACTTTGAGACCGAAGGCCTCCTCTTCAATCTCCCGGGGCAGGTCACTCCCCCCCCGTTTAAAAAGACCGGTCCCTTTAACCTCCAAAGAGAACCTCTTCGCCAAGGCCTCTAAGTCTTCCCTTTCTATTTCTTGGGCCTTTTCTCTGGCCATCTCCCATCCCCTTTCTTCTTTTAAGGTTCTCTCTATCCTTTCTCTTACTTCATCCAAGGGAGGGAGGTGAGATTCTCTCCTTTCCTCCAGCTTGATGATGTGGTAGCCGAACCTACTTCTTACCGGCCGGGATATCTGGCCCTCTTTCAATCCAAAGGCCACTCTTTCAAACTCAGGTTCCCTATCTCCCCTTTTGATAAAGCCCAGATCTCCTCCCTTCCCTTTGCTTGGGCACTGGGAGAATTCTTTAGCCAGTTTCGCGAAATCTTCTCCCTCCCTCAATCTCTTCCTTATCTCCTTTATTTTTTCTGTGGGCCTTTCTTCTCTTTCTTCCTTAATTAAGATATGTCTCACCCTTATCTTCTCTGGTATCCGGTAATCCTCTCCACTCTTCTCATAATATTCTTCTATCTCCTTTTCCTCAATCTTTACCTCTTCCGCAGGTTTTATAAGAAGGTATCTAACCTCTATCTCTTCGTATTCTTTCAGATACTCATCCCTTATCTCCTCTTCACTTATCCTTACTTTGTCTAAGACCATCTCCCTCAATTTGGCAATCGAGATCTCCCTACGTATCTCCTCTTCAAACTTTTGGGGGGTAGATCCATACCAATCCAGGAAAGCGAAGTAGGCCTCTTTATCGAACTTTCCCGCTTTTTGAAAAGCGGGATAACTCTTTATCTCTTCTCTTAGTTCTTGATCACTTACCTTTATTCTTTTCTTTCTTGCTTCCTGAAGGAGAATCTCCCTTTCGATTAGGCTACTTAGCGCTGCCCTCTCCAGATTCAAGGCCTTTGCCATTCTCTCATCGAACGCATCCCCCATCCTCGCCCGTATCTCCTGGCAGAGCCCCTCTAGTTTTCGATAATAGGCCTCTCTGGTGATCCCTTTCCCGCCCACCGTAGCAACCAGGTCTATCCTCCTTTCTCTCAATCCTCCCGTGCCCCACCAGATGAAGGCCGGGATGACTAAGATGATGGTAACCCAGAGGATCCTTCTTGCCCTTCGGCGCATGGCCTTGAGCATTACCATAGTCCGCCTCCTGGTCTTTTTCGTCCGGTTTCCAGTACAAACCACTAACACCGCCTAGGTGTTAGTGGTCGCTACCCTCTTACTCTTCACTCCTTTGTTCCCAGTAGTATTATATTCCTTTTTTAAAATTTTTGCAAGAAAAATGATAACAAATGGTAGTGAAAATAAAAAACTTGCCCCGTTGGAAATAGTGTGATATGATAGCAAATAGAAAGTAGAAGAGTAAAAAGACTGCTTATTACTTCTGTACTTTTTTACTTAGACTGAAGGGAGGAGGCTGGAAGATGCTCTTTAATTGGTTTTGGGGGATATTCTCCAATGATGTGGCCATCGATCTGGGTACAAGTACTACCTTGGCCTATATCAAGGGACAGGGGGTTGTCTTGAGGGAACCGAGTGTGGTGGCCATCCTGAAGGATACGGGAAAGGTGGTGGCGGTGGGAAGCGAGGCCAAGAGGATGCTGGGAAGAACCCCGGCCAATATCGTGGCC
>DLMW01000015.1:11323-22246 GCA_002478245.1 bacterium UBP18_UBA7526 | reverse complement strand
GGGTGATCGCCGACTTCGAGATCACAGAGGAGATGCTACGCTACTTCATCACCAAGGCCCATAAGAGAAGGGCTCTAGTGAGACCCCGGATCATCGTCTGCATTCCCTTAGGGATAACGGGAGTGGAGAAGAGGGCGGTGGATGAGGCTGCCCGCCAAGCCGGAGCCAGGGAGATCTATCTTATTGAAGAGCCCATGGCCGCTGCCATTGGAGCCGGACTCCCTGTTGCCGAACCTGCTGGGAGTATGATCGTGGATATTGGCGGAGGAACCTGTGAGGTGGCGGTGATCTCATTGGGAGGGATCGTCTGTCATAGCTCGATTAGGGTGGCTGGGAATGAGATGGATGAGGCCATTATGGCCTATCTTAAGAAGGCCTATAACCTAGCGATTGGGGAGCATACCGCAGAGGAGATCAAGATAAGGATCGGGAGCGCCTACCCCTTAAAGGAGGAACTCACCTTAGAGGTGAAGGGGAGGGACCTGGTAGCTGGTCTGCCCAAGACCGTGACCATTACCTCCCAGGAGATAAGGGAATCCTTACAAGAACCCTTAAGGGTTATCGTGGAGGCGGTGAAGAGCACCCTGGAACGCACCCCGCCAGAGCTATCCGCAGACATCATGGAGAGAGGGATTATCTTGGCAGGTGGGGGAGCGCTCTTGAGGGGGATGGATAGGCTACTTTCTGAGGAGACCGGGCTTTCTGTCAATCTCGATGAGGACCCCCTATCTACGGTTGTTCTGGGAACGGGTAAGGTCCTGGATGAACTGAATACCCTGAAGCACGTCTTGGCTTCCACCCAGCGCCGCTACTAAAGGAGGCGAATAGGCGCGAATTCAAAAATGCGCATTATCGCGAATAAAGAAAACAGAGGAATAGGTGGGCTAGTTGGGTTGAAAATCCACCTAATACCCTAATTAACTTATCAACTGTAAACTGGGTAATGAAGAGGAAAATACTTCTAGCTTCGGAACTCGTTTTGGTCTTGCTTATTTTGGTGTCCTTCTCTTTTCTGTTCTTAAAGGAGAGGGGTTCTAAATTAGAGGAGGGCTTGGCCACCATTCTCTACCTGCCAGCCAAGGTCCTGGCCCGGGCACCCTCTGGGCCAAAAGAAGCACCACCCCAAGGAAGAGAGCGGTTCCTCTTTGAGATGGAAGAGGAGAATAGAAGATTGCGCAGGCTCCTTGACCTAAAGGAGCACTTGCCCTATGAGGGCCTGGCCTCTTCTGTCATTGCCCGGGAGCCCACCAACTGGTTCCATGCCCTTCTTCTCGATAAGGGAGAGAGTTCGGGAATAAAGGAGGGTTCGGTAGTAATTACTCCACAGGGCTTAGTAGGAAGGGTGATTAAGGTGAATAGGAACTCCTCCCGGGTCTTACTCCTCACCGATCCGGGAAGCGAGATCGGTGCCCTGGTTCAGAGGAGTCGTATTCAGGGAGTAATCCAGGGAAAGGGAGGATACCTCATCCTGAAGTACCTTCCCTTAGGGGCAGATGTTAGGGAAGGGGATCTGGTCATCACCTCGGGTTTAGAGGGTGGACTCTTCCCTAAAGGTCTGGCCCTAGGAAGGATAAGGGAGATAGAATCCCCCCATCCCCAGGACCTCTTCCTGAATATCATCGTTATCCCAGAAGTAAACCTCTCTTGCTTAGAGGAGGTCTTGATCCTTAAGGCGCGATGACCCAAAAAAGAATCATTTCCCTCATCCTCCTTCTCTTTCTGGTTACCCTTCAGGCCACATCCCTTAATCGCTTGCGTATCCTGGGAATCAAGCCCGACCTCCTCCTCATCCTGGTCATCTTTATTGGTCTTTATAAGGGGCCCATCTCTGGGGCCTGGTATGGTTTCTTGGCCGGGATTCTTCTGGACATCTTCTCTTCTAGCCCATTAGGGACCAATGCTATTTCTAAGACAGTCCTGGGATCTTTAGCGGGGATGGCTGCTCCTTTTCTATATCTCGAAGCCCCGCTCATCCCGGGGCTCCTTCTATTCCTGGGAATGTTTTTAGAGGGGATACTTCTCTTTATTCTTCTCTCCTCATTCTATCTTGCCCCTCCCTTCTCTTACTCCTTCCTTTATATCATCCTCCCTGCCTCTCTCTATACCTCTCTTATTGCCCCTTTCTTCTTCTCTGTTTTTAAGAGGATAGATCATGCCTTCTGAATTTCAAAAGAGGCTTTCGCTCGTTACTATCCTCATCTGCCTCTTTTTTCTCATTCTGCTGGGAAGGCTCTGGATCCTGGAAGTTATTCAGGGTGAGAGATATCTCTCCTTGGCCCAGAATAATAGTATCCGCCTTCTTCTATCTTGCGCCCCGAGAGGGATCATCTATGACCGAAGCGGAAGGGTTCTAGCCAAGAGCCGTCCCTCTTTCTCCGTCACCCTCTATCCCTGGAACCTTGCGCATGAGGATCTGACCAGGACTATAAGAGCCCTAAGCTCGATCATCAAGGTAGAGGAAGAGAAGATCTACCAGAGCATTAGGGAATGTAATAGACCCTTCCTCAGCATTCCCCTAAAAGAGGATGTCGATCTTTCCCTGGCCACTAAGATCTTGGAGAGGAAGCTCTCACTCGCGGGGGTCGATCTTGAGGTTCAGCCCCTGCGCCACTATCCGGATGGGGAGCCATTGGCTCCTGTTCTGGGGCACCTAGGGGAGATCGCCAAGGACCAGCTCCTGGCCTTAAGGGGTAAGGGTTATCGTTTGGGTGATAGAATAGGACAGGATGGCCTGGAGAGGGTCTATGATCAGTATCTAAAGGGAGAGGATGGGGGCTGGCAGATTAGGGTGAACAGTCGTGGCCAGAGGGTGGGAGTAATGGGCTATAAGGAGCCTTTGGCTGGGAATGACCTCATCCTAACCATTGATAAGGAATTACAAAAAGTAGCCTGGGATTCCCTGGGAGGCCGAGCAGGAGCCATTGTAGTCCTTGACCCCAATAATGGGGAGATACTGAGTTTAGTGAGTAGCCCAGCCTATAACCCCAACCTCTTCGCTAGGCCCCTTTCCCAAAAGGAGTGGCTCTCTCTGAAGAAAGACCCCTCACATCCCCTGACCAATAGGTCTATCCAGGGCCAGTATCCTCCAGGCTCGGCCTTCAAGGTAATTACTGCTCTCGCCGCCTTGGAAAGAGGGATAGCCTCGGGTAATAAGAGGTTCTCATGCCCCGGCACCTTCCCCCTTAAGGATCGGGTCTTTAGATGCTGGAGAGAGAAGGGGCATGGGACCTTGAATCTGAGAGAGGCCATCATCCATTCCTGCGATATCTACTTCTATCAGTTGGGCCTCGAGACTGGGGTAGATAATATCGTGGACTTTGCTCAAAGGTTCGGTCTGGGAAAGGCTTCCGGAATCGATCTCCTAAAGGAAGAGAAGGGGCTCTTACCGCATCGCCGCTGGAGAGAAGATTCTCTCGCTAGAAAGTGGTTCGAAGGGGATACCGTCAACCTCTCCATAGGCCAAGGTTATCTCTTGGTCACTCCCCTACAGATGGCAAACCTGATAGCGGCTATTGCCAATGGAGGAAGACTCTATCGCCCCTATCTGGTAAAGAGGATCCTTTCACCAGAAGGGGAAGTAATAAAAGAGGCAAAACCTTCTTTACTGAAAGAGGTGGAGCTTGCGAAGGGGAATCTCAACTTCTTAAGAGAATCCCTCTTTGGGGTAGTCAACGAACTAGGAACCGGTTGGCGGGCGAGGGTAGAGGGGATAAAGGTGGCGGGGAAGACGGGCACTGCCCAGAATCCTTTGGGAAAGGATCATGCCTGGTTCATCGGTTTTGCTCCTTACCAGAGACCAGAGATAGCGCTTGCCGTTCTCATTGAACATGGAGGGATGGGGGGGGAGGCGGCAGCTCCTGTTGCCGGGAAGATATTTGAAGCATACTTTGCCGGAAAACGGGAAAGTGAGCAGCAGAGTAACCAGTAACCAGTTTACAGTAAAAGAGTAAGAAAGTAGAAAAGTAGAAGAGTATCAGATAACCAGATTAGACGCCTAACAAGTTGGCTAGATTCTTCGCGATGCTCAGAATACAGATGGAGAGGGTCAGTTACCAGAGGATCAGAATACCAAGATGAGGGTGATCTGACCATCTGAATTCTCATTCTGAGACTCCGATGTTCTGATAATCTATAATTTTGCTGGTTACTGTAAACCCCGTTAGACTTTTCAGAAGAGTTATTGCCAATTCTTAGAATTCGGTAGAGCAAACAATATCTATATAAACTGATTGAAAAAGTTTTTAGCAAAAAGTCTTACGGGGTAAACTATCCGAGCGGAGCAAGGAATGTTTGATAGAAGGCTCTTAAAGAACTTCGATTGGCCACTGGTGGCTATTACCCTCATCCTCTGCCTAATAGGGATACTGACCATCTATAGCGCAGCAAAACCCTATCACCTGAAGCAGTTCGCTTCCCTGGGTCTGGGCCTCTTCGCTCTCATAATTGTCTTCTCTATCGATTACCATAGGTGGACGAGATGGGCCTTTCCTCTCTATCTGGGAAGCCTTTTCCTTCTTCTATCCCTTTTTTTCTTCGGCCACTGGGCCCTGGGCGCTAGGCGCTGGCTTCCTCTCGGTCCCTTCAACTTTCAACCCTCAGAGGTTACCAAGATAACGACCATTCTCCTTCTGGTCCGGTTCTTAGGCGGGAAAGAGGGGGAAATCCTTTGGCCAGATTTCATTATCTCCTTAATCGTCCTTGCCTTTCCCTTTCTCCTCATCTCCCTTCAGCCTGACCTGGGAACCGCCCTTCTCTTTCTCCCTTTAGGGCTTCTTATTCTCTATCTCGCTGGTGCCCGGATAAGGCATCTTTCTCTTCTGACCGGCTTTCTCTTGCTCGCCTCCCCTTTAGCCCGGCTCCTCTTGCATGACTATCAGAAGAGAAGGATCCTAACCTTTCTAAATCCCGCCAGGGACCCCTTAGGTGCGGGCTATAATGTCATTCAGTCTAAGATCGCCATCGGTTCTGGCCGCTTCCTGGGAAAGGGATTCTTAAAGGGCACCCAGAGTAGTTTCCTTCCCGGCCATCATACTGACTTCATCTTCTCCTCCTTTGCTGAGGAATGGGGGCTTTTGGGATCCCTTCTCCTCTTAGGAATCTATCTCTTCCTCATCATCCGGGCAATTGAGATAAGCCTCCATGCCAAGGATAGGTTGGGGTCCCTCTTAGCAGCCGGGATGGCTATCTTCTTAGCCAGCCAGGTAATAATCAATATCGGTATGGCAACCGGGATCCTGCCTGCCACAGGAATCCCTCTTCCCTTCCTCTCTTATGGGGGAAGCCACCTAGTAATGGACCTTGTCTCGATTGGCTTCTTGCTCAATATTAGAATGAGAAGGTTTATGTTTTAAGAATGCGAACTGAAAAGAGGTAAACATGTTTTCCTTAGAGGAAAAGATAGAAGGGATGCTTCCCTTGGTCTCAAAGCCCGCCAGGTATCTGGGGAATGAGATAAATAGCATCCACAAGGACCATGACCAGGTAGAGCTCAAGGTCGCCTTAGCCTTTCCCGATACCTATGAGGTGGGGATGTCCCATCTGGGATTAAAGATTCTCTACCATATTCTAAACAGCAGAGAAAATATAGTTGCCGAAAGGGTCTATACTCCCTGGGTAGATGCCCAAAAGATAATGGAGAAAGAAAGGATCCCCCTCTTCAGTCTCGAATCCCATACCCTCCTCAAAGACTTCGATGTCATCGGCTTCTCCCTCCAGTATGAACTGACCTATACCAATATCTTAAGTATGCTCGATTTGGCAGGCATTCCTTTGAAGAGCGGAGAGAGGAAGGAAGCCTTTCCCCTGATCATGGCTGGTGGCCCCGGAGCCTATAACCCGGAGCCCTTAGCGGACTTTATGGATTGTTTCGTCATTGGGGAAGGGGAGGGGGTGATTCTGGAGATCGCTCAGACTCTAATTCAACACAAGAAAGAGGGGGAAGGAAAGGAAGAACTCTTAGTCAAGTTAGCTAAAGTGCCTGGGGTCTACACCCCCTCCCTCTACGAGGTCTTTTACCATTCAGGTGGAACGATCAAGGCCTTCCAACCAAAGAGAGGCGATATCCCCAAAAGGATCGAAAGAAGGGTGGTCCCTAACCTAAATGAGGCCTACCATCCCACTAAGTTCATCCTTCCCTTTATCAATATCATCCACGACCGCATCGCTTTAGAGGTCAGGAGAGGATGTAGCAGGGGTTGCCGCTTCTGCCAGGCAGGCATCCTCTACCGTCCACCAAGGGAGAGGGATATCAACCTCCTTCTTTCCCTGGCTACTGAGGCCATTCAGGCCACGGGCTATGAGGAGCTCTCCCTCTCTTCCTTAAATATCGGGGATTACAGAAGACTGGAAGAACTCATCCTCTCCCTAAGGGGAAGGCTCGCTCCCTATAGGATCTCCCTCTCCCTCCCTTCTTCTCGGGTAGACACCTTCCCCCTTCCCTTAGAAAAGGAATTGAAGAAAGGTTCCATTACCTTAGCGCCAGAGGCAGCAAGAGAACCTTTGAGAGAAGTGATCAATAAACCCTGGAAGGAGGAAGAGTTCTTGGAGACAGTGGAAAGGATCTCCTCCTTCCGTCGCCCCCTCAAATTATACTTCATGCTCGGTCTTCCGGGAGAGAGGAGGGAGGATATCGTAGCCATCGTTGAGCTAGTCAGAGAGGTAAAGAAGAGACATCCTTCCCGGGTGAGCCTCTCCCTGGCTCCCTTCGTTCCCAAGGCCCATACCCCCTTCCAGTGGAGGGGGCAGGAGGAACTCTCTGGATTGGAAGAGAAGATATCATATTTAAAGAGAAGTATCCCCAGAAGGATTGAGGTGCGGGCCCATGACCCAGAGGCCAGTCTCTTAGAGGCCGTCTTCTCCAGGGGCGACAGGCGTTTGGGAGAAGTGCTCTTGCGGGCTTACCAGAAAGGGTGTAGGTTCGATGGCTGGAGGGAAGAATTTAGCTTCCCCCTCTGGCAGGAGGCCTTTCGGGAATGCCATATCGATCCCTCCTTCTATGCCCAGAGAAGCCGAGATTATAGAGAACTCCTGCCCTGGGACCATATCGATGCTGGAATAGGTAAGGAATTTCTAATGGAAGAAGATAGGAGAGCAGGTGGAGAATAAAGAGAAGATCCGCATTAAATTTACTAAGGGAGAAGAGATAAGGTTCGTCTCCCATCTCGATATGGTGCAGGTCTTCACCCGGGCAATGAGGAGGGCCAGGCTGCCCGTGTCCTTTTCCGAAGGCTTTGTGCCCCGGGAGAAGATCAGTTTTAGTCCCCCTCTTCCTTTAGGGTTGACGAGCAAGGGCGAGTATGCTGATATAGAATTTTCCGTCTTCATTAACCCCAAGGAGTTAGAGGAGAGATTGAATAGAGAACTCCCCCCTGGTTTAGAAATCAAAGAGGCCGAGATCATCCCCCTCAAGAGCAGATCCTTGATGGCCACCTTCAATTGTGCAGAGTATGAAGCAAAGCTCCCCTTAAACAGGATCCAGGATCTAGGATCCAGGATCCAGGATCTTTTAAAGCGAAGAGAGATCCTCATCAAAAGAGAGACCCCGAAGGGAATAAAGGAGATCGATATCCGGCCATCGATTCTGGAATTAGAACTAAAGGACTCTACCCTAAGGATGCTTCTTAGGATAGAGGTAAGACCCCAAGAGGTGGTAAGGGCCCTCTTAAATCTAAGCCGGGAGGAGACCTTAAAACTTTCCATAGAACGAAAAGACCTGCTCAGGATTTGACAAATTTCCCAATCTGTGATATTTTAAGGTCTTGAATCTTTGATGGGAGCGAAGATGTATGCTATTGTCCAGAGTGGGGCCAGCCAGTATAAGGTAGCGGTTGGAGATACTGTTCGCATAGAGAGAATAGGCTCCAAGGTGGGAGAGAAGATAGAGCTAAGGGAAGTTCTCCTGATTAAAGACGAAGATAAAATCCTGCTGGGAAAACCCTTTCTCTCTGGGGCAAGGGTGATCGCAGAGGTTAAGGAGCAGGGGAGGGGGAAGAAGATAGTCATCGGCAAGTTCAAGAGGAGGAAAGGCTATAGAAGAAAGGCCGGTCATCGCCAGGATTATACTAAACTACTCATTAAAGAGATTATTGTAAAGTAACCAGTCTACAGAAAGTCCTCCGACAAAGACAGATACCGAAGGCCATACTCCGAACTCAAGGCCACTAAAAGTGGTCGTTACCTCGAACTATAGCGAAACTGTTCCTTGGTACGGTAAACCTCTAATCTATAAGGGAGGAGATTATGGCACATAAGAAGGGAATGGGCGCCTCAAGGAACGGAAGGGATTCCGCTTCCCAGAGGTTGGGGATCAAGACCGCTTGCGGCCAGAGGGTCCGGGCAGGCGCCATTATTGTCAGACAGAGGGGAACGAGATTTCGCCCGGGTTTGAACGTTGGCCTGGGAAGGGATGATACCCTCTTCGCTCTGATGGATGGTTTTGTTTCCTTTGAGAGAAGTGGGGAGAGGAAGAGGATCTCTGTCTATCCCTCCCTCAGAATGACCCACTAAGAAGGGAAGGATAATGGTTACTACGTCCGGCTAATATTACTATCCGTAGAGAGAGTATGTTCATTGATCGGGTAACTATCTTTGCCAAGGCAGGCAATGGGGGAAATGGCTGTATCGCCTTCGCCCGCCAGAAGCACCGCCGCGGTGGTCCGGATGGGGGAGATGGAGGAAGGGGAGGAAGTATCTTCTTAGAGGTGAATAAGAGGCTTAGGACATTAATCGACCTTCGTTATCACCCTCACTATAGAGCAAGAAACGGGGCCCATGGAAAGGGGAAGAGGAAGAGCGGGAAGAAGGGAGAGGATCTGATCATTAAGGTTCCTCCAGGAACGGTAGTAAAGAATAGAAAGAGTAAGGAATTCGTTGTCGATCTAATAGAACCTGGTCAGAGAATACTGATCGCTCAGGGAGGGAGAGGGGGAAAGGGGAATGCCTCCCTTGCTTCCTCTCTGAACCCTGCCCCCCGCTTTGCAGAGGAAGGAGAGGCAGGCGAGGAGAGGGAATTAGAATTAGAGTTAAAATTAATTGCCGATGTGGGACTGGTCGGCTATCCCAATAGTGGGAAGTCAACCCTTTTGGCCTCCCTCACTCGCGCTCGACCAAAGATCGCCCCCTATCCCTTCACCACCCTTTCTCCCAACCTGGGGGTTGTTTCTTATAGGGGAAGGGAGTTTACCCTGGCCGATGTTCCGGGTCTGATTGAGGGTGCCCATAGAGGGAAGGGATTAGGAGATGACTTCCTGCGCCACATAGAGAGGACCAGGCTCCTCATCCACATCGTTGATCTCACAGGCTATGAAGGGAATCCTCCCCTCTCCAACTTCCAGGCAATAAATGAGGAGCTTAGGGCCTACGATCCCCTGCTTTTTGAGAGGCCTCAGATCGTGGTGGCGAATAAGATGGATTTAAGAGAGGCCAGGGAGAACTTCCCCCGGTTCCAAAGAGAGCTCAGAGGCCAGGGATACAAGGTATATCCTATCTCTGCTTTAACAGGCGAGGGAAGAGGGGAGTTAAAAAGGGCAATAGCAAGGGAGATGGAGAGACTGGGAAAGTGAGCAGAGAATCAATGAAAATTGAAAAATGCAAAATTACTTTCTACTTTCTTACTCGTGATCGAAGGGAGTAACCGATGGAGAGAGACTTCTCAAAGGTAAGACGTATCGTGGTTAAGGTGGGTTCCAGCCTCTTAACAGAGAAGAGGAGACTGAATCTCAAGAGGATGGAGGGGATCGTAGATCAATTAGCCTCTTTACAGAAGGAGGATAAGGAAATCATCCTGGTCACCTCTGGCGCCATTGCTTGCGGAATGGGGAGACTGGGCTTAAAAAGACTCACCACCATGCCTCAGAAGCAGGCCGCAGCAGCCATCGGCCAGAACCTCTTAATGGGGATATATGAAAAGCTCTTCAAGAAGAGGGGCTGCCTGGTAGCCCAGGTCCTATTAACCTCTGAGGATATTCAGAATAGGGAGAGGTACCTCAATGCGCGAAATACCTTCTTAACCCTCCTGGATTATAAGGCCATCCCCATCGTCAATGAGAACGATACCGTGGCCGTGGATGAGATAAAGTTTGGAGATAACGATACCTTATCTGCCTTAGTAGCCAGTAAGGTGGAGGCCGATCTACTCATCATCCTGACAGATACCAGGGGGTTATATACCTCAGATCCCAAAAGAAAAGAGGCTAAGTTCATAGAGGAGGTATCCGAGGTCACTCCCCAGTTGGAAAGGATGGCCTCCGGCTCGGGAACCTTAAGGGGAACGGGAGGGATGGTGACCAAACTCCGGGCGGCCAAGATCGCCCGCTCCTCTGGGATAGCCATGGTCATCGCTGATGGAAGGGTGAGGGATGTGGTCAAGAGGCTTTTGGCTGGGGAGCGGCTGGGGACCCTCTTCCTCCCTAAGGAGAGGCTCAAGTCGCGGAAGAGATGGATCGCCTTCGGTCTCCCCCTTTCTGGAAAGATAAAGGTAGATGAGGGAGCTAAGGAGGCCGTCTCTAAAAGAGGCAAGAGCCTCCTTCCCTCTGGGATCCTGGAGGTTAAGGGTGAGTTCTCTATAGGGGATGGGGTGAGTATCATTGATGAGGAGAATAGGGAGTTTGCCCGGGGAATAGCCTCCTACTCCTCAAGCGAGATAGAGAAGATAAAGGGGAAGAAGACCTCCCAGATAGAGGATGTCCTGGGATATAAGGATTACGATGAGATCATCCATAGGGACAATCTGGTCATCCTCTAAGGTGTTGGAATGTCTATTAAGAATGGGATGATAAGTATGGCCCAGAGGGCCAGGAGGGCAAAGGAAGAATTGGCCAGGCTCTCTACCTCTACTAAGAATAGCATCCTGAAGGATATGGCAGGAAGACTCCTTAAGGCTGAGAAAGGGATCCTTAAGGCAAACGAAGAGGATGTTAGACTGGC
>DLMW01000015.1:10814-11102 GCA_002478245.1 bacterium UBP18_UBA7526 | reverse complement strand
TAAGAGAGGTGGCCTCCCTTCCCGATCCTGTGGGAAGGATAATGAAGACTACCAGACGGCCCAATGGTTTAGTAATAAAGAAGGTGAGGGTCCCCATTGGGGTAATCGCTATGATCTATGAGGCCCGGCCCAATGTCACCGTAGAGGCCAGTGCTTTAGCCTTGAAGAGCGGGAATGCCATTATCCTGAAGGGAGGCAGCGAGGCCCAGGGCTCCAATCTTGCCCTTACCAAGATTTTGAATGAGGCGAAAGGCCTGCCGGGAGGAGCCATTCAACTAGTTAAGACTA
>DLMW01000015.1:10111-10517 GCA_002478245.1 bacterium UBP18_UBA7526 | reverse complement strand
AAGTGGTCTATAATGCCAAGGTTCAGAGGCCCGGGGTCTGTAATGCCCTTGAGACCCTCTTAGTACACAGAGACATTGCCCAGAGGTTTCTGCCCCGGATGATCGAGAGATTGGAAGGGGCGGGAGTAGAGGTAAGGGGCTGTCCCGAGACGAGAAGGATTGTCTCGGGTATTAATGAGGCAACCGATGCCGATTGGGAGACAGAGTACCTGGATCTTATCCTATCTATCAAAGTGGTTAAAGATCTCGACGAGGCCCTGGAACATATCTCAAGGTATGGTTCAAACCACTCAGAGGCCATAATCACCAAGAATGAGAAAGCGATAGAGAGGTTCTTGAGAGAGGTCGATGCCAGCGCGGTCTTTGTCAATGCCTCAACCCGGCTCCATGATGGGGGGGAGTTTGG
>DLMW01000015.1:4595-9873 GCA_002478245.1 bacterium UBP18_UBA7526 | reverse complement strand
TGGTCTATGGAAGAGGACAAGTCAGGACATAAGGTTTACGGTTTCCGCCAGAGGCGGATCAGCCTTCGGCTGAAAGGGTAAACAGTCCGATTTATCAGACAGTAAACAAAATCCCCAATATTGGAGATATGATGCGCATTGGGATCATGGGCGGGACCTTCAACCCCATCCATTACGGCCATCTGGTGACGGCAGAGGTGGTGAGGGATAGGTTCAAGTTGGATAGGGTGATCTTCGTTCCCTCCTATCGCACTCCCTATAAGGGAAGAAGGGATTTGGCCTCCTCTTTCCATCGCTATAAGATGGTAAAATTGGCCATAGAGAAAAATGGTTACTTTTCCATATCCGATATCGAGATCAAGAGGGGTGGGAAGTCATATACCCGGGATACCATGAAGGAGTTTAAAAAAAGGTTTGGGAAAGAGACAAAACTCTTCTTCATTACTGGAGCGGATGCCATCGCCCAGATGCCCAAATGGAAGAAGGCCAAGGAATTGCCTACCCTGTGTGAGTTCATCGCTGCCTCCCGACCGGGCTTTAGATTAAAAAGACTCCCTGCCCAATATCAAAAACATACCCACTTAGTTGAGGTTCCGGCTCTGGCCATCTCATCCACAGACATCAGGAAGCGCCTGAAGAAGGGCGAGACCATAAAGTATCTTCTCCCAGAGAAGGTGGAGAGGTACATCTATAAACATAGACTCTATGATAGTTGTTGGGTAAGATAATCCGGAAAGGAAGAAAAAGCTAAGATGGCTAAAATGGAGAAACAGAAGTTAGGAGAGATTCTGGTTGAGAAGGGAGTCATCACCCCTGCCCAGCTCACCCAGGCTTTAGCAGAGCAGAAGAGAACCGGGGAGAGGCTGGGAAGGGTTCTGGTAAACCTGGGCTTCGTCACAGAGCGGGAACTGATCAAGTTTTTGGGGGTCCAGATGGAGATCCCCCCCATCGACCTCGATAATTACCTCATCGATCCCCAGATCATAGACCTCGTTCCCCAGAGCCTGGCCAGGCGCTATATCCTCATCCCGGTCTTCAAGAGTGAGGATACTCTAACCGTAGTCATGGCCGATCCCCTGAACGTCTTCGCCATCGATGACCTCCAGGCACGGACGAAGTGCCGGGTCGCCCCGGCCGTGGCCTCAGAGGCCGATATCCTCCGAGCCATCGATCAGTACTATGGAATCAGTGAAACGATGGAAGAGGTAATAAAGGAGGCCGGTGAGGAGAAGTTCAAGATGGAGGAGGTGGAAGAGGTCGATCTGGATAAGATCGAGGCCCTGGCAGAGGAGATGCCCATCATAAAGTTAGTCAACCTCATCATCATGCAGGCCATCAAGGATCGGGCCAGCGATATCCACATCGAGCCCGAGAGGGATAAGCTGAGGACAAGATACCGAATAGATGGCATCCTCTATGAGGTCCCTTCTCCCCCTAAGAGGTTACAGCCGGCCATCGTCTCGCGCATCAAGATCATGTCCGGAATGGACATCGCCGAGAGGAGGCTTCCCCAGGATGGCAGGATAAGATTGAGGATGAGGAATAAGGATATCGATCTTCGGGTAGCCACGCTACCCACCATGTTTGGGGAGAAGGTGGTCTTGAGAATCCTGGAGAGAGCGGCCATGATTGTGGACTTGGATAAGCTGGGGCTTCTTCTCGAGACCAGGAAGAGATATGAGGAGATCATCTCCCGGCCCTATGGCATCGTTCTTTCCACCGGACCCACAGGCTGCGGCAAGAGTTCTACATTATATGCTTCTTTAAATAAGATTAAGTCCACTAAGACGAATATCATCACCATTGAGGACCCCATAGAGTATCAGATAAGCCTGGTCAATCAGGTCCAGATCAATCCCAAGGCAGGACTTACCTTCGCTACGGGCCTGCGTTCCTTTCTTCGTCAGGATCCGGACATCATCATGGTGGGTGAGATAAGGGATCTGGAGACTGCAGAGATCGCTGTCCACGCCTCCCTCACCGGCCACCTGGTCCTCTCTACCCTGCATACCAACGATGCCCCCACGGCCTTCACCCGGCTTGTCGATATGGGGGTGGAGCCCTTCCTGGTCTCCTCCGCTGTTACCGCAGTCATGGCCCAGAGATTGGTGAGGACCATCTGCCCCAGGTGTAAGGAGGAGTACCAGCCACCCGCAGAGGTTCTGGAGGATCTGGGGCTCTCCGAGGAGAAGGGTCTTAAGTTCTATCGGGGAAAGGGGTGCAGGAACTGCAAGAATACCGGTTACTTTGGGAGAACGGGGATCTTCGAACTCCTCATCCCCCATGAAAGGATAAAGGACATGGTGGTGAAGAAGGCCCCGGCAACAGAATTGAGGAAAGAGGCCTTGAGGTCTGGGATGATGTCCTTGAGAGAGGATGGGGTCTTTAAGATAAAGGAGGGGATTACTACAGTAGAAGAGGTCTTGAGAGTTACCCAGGAAGAAGAGTTCAAAATAACCGCGTAACCCCTGTTTCCCCTGTACCCCTGGAGCTGCCTGATATTGACCACTGAAGAAAAAGATGCCTAACTATACCTATAAGGCAAGGGATAAGTTTGGTCTAGTAGTTACTGGGACGAGAGAGGCGCCGAATGAGCGCGTCGTTGCCGACCGCTTGAGCGATCTGGGCTACTATGTCATTTCCGTCAAGGAGAAACCAGAGGCCAGAATATTTACCCGAGGCAAGAAGGTGGCCACCCAGGACATCGTCACCTTCACCAGACAGCTAGCTACCATGATCAGATCGGGTATGACCTTTACCGTTACCCTGGACGCCCTCTCCCAGCAGACAGAGAATCCAACCCTAAAAGAAACAGTGGGAAAACTAAAGAAGGATGTTGAAGGAGGCTTATCTTTCTCCGATGCCCTAGCCAAACATCCCCGGGTATTCTCTGAACTCTATGTCAATATGGTAAGGGCAGGTGAGGCAGGGGGAGTGTTGGAGGAGATACTGGAGAGGCTCATCTTCATCGCAGAGAGAGAGGGGGAGACCAAGGCTCGGCTCCGGGCAGCCTTAACCTATCCTACGGTAGTAGTCTCTGTCGCGGTTCTGGTTGTAGGTTTTTTGGCCGTGGTTGTCTTCCCCAGGTTTATGAGTGTCTTTACTGCCTCAGGGATCACCCTCCCTTTACCCACCAGGATCCTCTTAGCCGTAAGTAGTTTTGTCCAGTCCTACTGGTGGGCCATGCTTGGTGGAGTTGTGATCATCATCTTCTCCTTCCGAAGATACTCCAGAACAGAGGGAGGAGGGTTTTTTATCGATAGAGCAAAACTTAAGATTCCTATCTTCGGTCTATTGATTAAGAAACTCATTGTGGCCCGCTTCGCCCGCATCCTCTCCACCCTCCATGGTAGTGGGGTTCCCATCCTGAACGCCTTAGAGATCGTGGAGAGAACTATCGGAAATACCGTCATCGCCCGGGTAGTGGAGAATGTGCGCACCAGCGTGAGAGAAGGGGAGTCGATTGCCGAGCCCTTGAGGATAGCGAAGACCTTCCCTCCCATGGTGGTTCATATGGTCACTATCGGGGAGGCGACGGGGGCCCTAGATAAGATGCTTACTGAGGTGGCCGATACCTATGATAGAGAAGTGGACTATGCCTTAAGGAATGTCACCGCTGCCTTAGAACCCATCTTAATCGTTATTATGGGGATCATCGTGGCCTTCATTGCTCTCTCCCTATTCCTGCCCTACTTCGAGATGATAAAGGTCACCCGCTAAGGAGCATCTTCATGTCTCTTCTGCGTAATGAAAGAGGTCGCAGCCTCTGGGAAAACCTGATTATGGGAGCCCTGCTGGTAGGTATGATCTATGTAGCAGTCTTATATTATGGAAAGGTGGCAGAACAGACAAGAATAAAGGTCCTGGAGTCTGATATGAGGAATATGCGCCTGGGAATTAGCCTCTATCTTTACCGGAATGGAGAGGTTCCAGAGGATATCCGAGACCTGGAGAAGAAGGAATGCATTGAATATACCGCAGGAGGGAAATTGATCAGGCGAGAGTATGTTAAACTCATCACCAAAGATAAGGAGGGTTATCCCATTGACCCTTTCGGCAATAGATACCATTATAATCCCAATACCGGAATGGTCCATCCCACCACCCCAGGCTACGAGAACTGGTAGGCGATGAGAATTCCTTTAGTGGATTTAAAGAGTCAGTATGAAGAGATAAAGGAAGAGATCCAGGAAGCAATAAATAGGGTTCTTAATAGTACCACCTTTATTCTAGGCGAGGAAGTTACTAAATTTGAAGAAGAGTTTACAAAATACTGCGGGACAAAATATGCCGTAGGAACCTCCTCTGGAACCTCTGCCTTACATCTCGCCCTATTATCCTTAGGGATTAGGGAAGGGGATGAGGTGATAACTACTCCTTATACCTTTACGGCAACAGCTGAAACCATCATCCACTGTGGAGCAAGACCAGTCTTCGTTGATATCAATCCCAGAAACTACAACATCGATGTCCCAAAACTCAAAGAATTTTTGAAACTCAAAACCCGGCCCAAGGCCGCTATCCCCGTCCACCTCTATGGCCAGCCAGTGGATTTAGACCCTATCCTAAAACTAGCCAAAGAGTATAACCTGAAGGTAATTGAAGATGCCTGCCAGGCGCATGGAGCAATCTATAGATTAAAAATTAAAAAAGTGGGGAGTTTAGGAGATATCGGGTGTTTCAGTTTCTATCCCGGAAAGAACCTGGGGGCCTATGGAGATGGGGGGATGGTAGTTACCAACGATGAGAAGATTGCCCATAGGATTAGATGCTTGAGAGACCATGGCAGGAAGGGGAAGTATGAGCATTTGATGGTGGGCTATAATTATAGATTAGATGCCCTCCAGGCCGCTATCCTGAGAGTAAAACTTAAATATCTTGATGAATGGAACGAGAAGAGAAGAAAAAACGCCTCAATCTATAATGGATTGTTAAAAGACTCGGGTGTTATCACTCCTTATGAAGAGAAATATGCTAAGCATGTCTACCATCTCTATGTCATAAGAGTAAAAAAGAGAGACAGAGTCTATAAATTTTTGCAGGGGAAGGGCATTCTCTGTGGCATTCACTATCCCCTTCCCCTGCATCTCCAGAAGGCATATCAATATTTGGGATATAAAGAAGGGGATTTCCCTGTGGCAGAAGAATGCGCCAAAGAAGTGCTCTCCCTTCCCCTCTATCCCGAACTAAAGAGGGAAGAGATAGAATACATTGTGGAAAACCTAAAGAAAGGAGTCTTCTATCTATGAGGCCTACTGGGGTTTAAAGGAGAAGCCCT
>DLMW01000015.1:0-4570 GCA_002478245.1 bacterium UBP18_UBA7526 | reverse complement strand
CCCTGTGGCAGAAGAATGCGCCAGAGAAGTGCTCTCCCTTCCCATCTATCCCGAATTAAAGAGAAACCAGATAGAGTATATCGTTGAAACCCTGAAAGAGGGGCTGAATAGAAATTTCACTTGACAGAGCAGAAATCCTGTGATAGATTATATATTGATTCGCGTCTAAAAAAGGAGGTGATAAGGAAATGTTTAGAAGAAAAAAGAGAGGTTTTACCCTAATTGAGCTCTTGATCGTCATCGCCGTCATCGGTATCCTGGCCGCAGCCATCCTGCCTCGCTTCATCGCCTTTGACACTGAGGCCAAGGAATCCTCGGTCCAGGGAGCGCTCTCTTCTCTGAGGGCTGCCCTGGCTATGTATCGCGCAAAGGAGGGGGAATATCCCACTACCTTAAAAGAGGCTCTAGTGCCCAAGTACATTGACAAGATACCAGTGGATAGGATAAACAACTCTGAAGCCGTAGAGAATGCTGCCAATGAAACGGCTTTCACCACCTGGGGAAGTGGGGGCTGGGTCTATGGTGCCTATGACCCCACTAGCGCTGCTCCTCATGGTCGCTGCATCAAGGCTAACTTCACCGGCTCGGAGGTTGGGGCAACATACCCCCACCAGTACTATACCAACTACTAAGTCTTAAGAAAGATGGTGGCCGAAAGCTAAAGGTTTACTCCGTTAATGGTGAACATCTAATGGGGACTATCCTTTAGCAGGCCACCATCTTTCGTTATATGAAAATGAATAAGGGAAAAGTTCTATCCTATCTTGTTGAGTTTGGCCTATTAGCCCTTATCTTCTATCGGCCCTTTGTCTCGGGGATAGTCTATCCCTGGTCAAATACCTTCGCTTTTGCTCTCATCCTCCTTCTCTCCATCCTCTGGCTTATAAGTCTAATCGGGAAGAGAAGGTTACAGTTATTCTCCACTTCCCTAAATCTTCCCCTTCTCCTTTTTCTTCTGATCGCCATTCTTTCCACTATCTTTTCCCTCAATCAAGGAGAAAGCCTGCCTGTACTCGTTCAACTGATTAGCTATCTCCTATTCTATTTCCTGATTGTGAACCATCTCTCCTGGTCCAAAATCCCCAGAGCGCTTGCCGTTTTTCTCACTGCGGGTTTCCTCCTGAGCCTCTATGCCATCTATCAATATCGCTTTGCCCTTCCCCTTCTTTACCAGCGCCTGGATACTATAACCGCTCTCGGTCCTGGAGAGATAGAAGAGATAAAGGGACGAATCGCTTCCCACCGGGTCTTCTCTACCTTTGCTCTTCCTAGTAGTTTTGCCGGCTATCTCGCCTTAGTCATTCCTTTAGGGATCGGGCTATTCATCTCCCGCTCCTCCCTGCAGGAGAGAATCCTATTGGGAATAGTAGTTCTAACCATGCTCTGGGCCCTATTCCTTACCTTCTCTCTGGGAGGAATACTATCTCTCGTTCTGGCCTTACTCTTCATCCTCCTTATCCTTTCTAAGAAGACGAAATGGTTTATCCCCACTATCCTCATTCTCTTGCTTCTTCTGGGAATAGCCTCTTTCCACTCCGGGAGTCTCCATAGCAAGATGACCCTGAGACTCTATAACTGGAGAAGCACAATAGAGATAGTTAAAGACCATCCCTTTCTGGGCACCGGAATAGGAACCTTTGCTACTATCTATCCGAGATATAAGTTCCCTCAGGCCAATGAAGTCCATTATGCTCATAACTGGTATCTTCAGGTGGCCTCTGAGATGGGAATCCTGGGTCTAGGGGCACTCTTCTGGCTTCTAGCGACTTTCATTAAAGAAGCCATTAAAACTCTGAAATCTGAAAAGGAAAGATCGCGAAAGGTGCTCTTAGCTGGTCTTCTTGTTGGGGGATTTGCCTTCCTCTTCCATAATCTGGTAGATATGGATGCCTATGTTCCCGAAATCACCCTTCTCTGGTGGGCTGTGGTTGGGTTGATAATGATCAGAGCCTCGACTAAAGTACGAAAGGAATGAATGTGAAAGCCTCAAAGGTTCTATCTTGCCTCGTCGAGTTTGGGCTATTGGCGCTCATTCTTTACACCCCCTTAGCCCGGGCAACGAAGGGCTGGGTTAGCCTGACCATAACCCATATCTTAATTCTACTCCTGGGATGTCTCTGGTTCTTGAGATTGAATATCACAGGTGATTTAAAATTTAGAAGCACCCCCCTTAATCTACCAATCTTACTCTTTGGTGCTCTGGCTATCCTTTCCACTTGCTTTTCCATTAACAGAGGGGCCAGTCTCGGCGAACTATATAAGGTTATCACCTTCTCTCTTCTCTTCTTTCTCCTTATCAATCATATCAGAGAAGAGTACCATCTCAAAGCCTTTCTCCTGGCCGTCCTTGGTGTGGGAAGCATCGTGGCCGGCTATGGCGTCTATGAGTACTTCTCTCACTGGCCAAATCTGACTGAGGTCGCCTCCACCTTCCCCCCCAACCCCAACTCTTTAGCCGGTTATCTCCTTTTGATCATCCCCCTCGCCTTTGCCCTCGCCCTCTGGTCTTCTCCAGGGTGGCTCTCTCGCTTTGCCTTCCTTACTGCATCCCTGGCCTTTCTCTCCTTACTTGCCACCCATTCCCGGGGAGGGTACCTGGCCTTTATGGGTTCTGTTATTTTCTTTATCCTTCTGGCAAAAAAAGAGATATTGAAAAGGAAGGCCCGCCTCTTCTCCCTATTGGGGATACTTCTCCTCATCGCTACTTCTCTTATTACCATTCAACTTATTCTAAAACCTCGACCATTAGAAACGGCTACTCAATCCCTAACAGAACTCAAACCATATTCTCCGGCCCGGGTCACTGTTCAGGAAGCGAGTGATGTCTCCCTGGGAGAGCCCATCACCTTTCGTTCCTTCACTTGGCAGAGAACCCCGGCCAATAAGTTCATCATTGATAGATTACAGATCTGGGGAAGGACCCTAAGGATTATAAGGGACTATCCCTTCTTGGGCACCGGGATGGGAACCTACGGTATCATATTCAAGGGGCATAAGATTCCCGTACCATTGACCCCTGAGACCATCGCCCGCTACAGTTTGTCTGCTCGCTTTGCCCACAATGAATATCTTCAGATAGCCGCAGAGACTGGCCTTCTTAGCCTAATAATCTTCCTATGGATAATAACCCTCATCTTCCGTCAGGGCCTAAGAACCCTGAAGCAAAAAGATCTAGGATCTAGGATCCAGGATCTAGGTTCCAGAGAAAAACTTAACCCTGAACCCTTAACCCCTAACCCTCAATTCTACCTAACCGTCGGCCTCCTCTCTGGCCTTACCGGTCTTCTCCTCCACAGTTTTGTCGACTTCGTCCTCCGTCCCCCAGCCACAGCCATCTTATTCATCTACTTCGCCGCCCTCATCATCCTTCAAAGAGATAGCCGGCCCAGGATCCGGGATCAAGGATCAAGGATCCAGGATCAAGACTACACCCTCTTCCGCCATCTTTATTATAGCCCCCTCATCCGGGGTAGCCTCATCATCTGCCTCACCTTAATCCTTGCTGGCCAGGCGACTCTTCCTTTAATAGCCTACAAACATTATAGGAAGGGAATCGACCATCAGAAGAATAATGCCTTCGACCGAGCGATATCCTCCTATCTCATCGCCCAGAGGTTAGAGCCGACCAATGACCAATATCACAAGAACCTGGGAGACCTCTATCGCTACCTGGCTCTTCTCTCTGAAGAAGAGAAGGGATTCTGGCTTGAAAAGGCGATAGCAGAGTATGAAAGGATGGTTGCCCTAAGCCCTATGGATAATCATTACCGAAGAGATCTGGGGGTCATCTACTGGCTTGCCTCCCAGGGAAGGGATAGGCTCCGGATAAATGAAGCCATTACTCAATTTAGAGAATCCCTGCGAATCGATCCCACCTTTCCATTTTCTTCTTGCGCTTTAGGGGTCATCTATGCTAAAATGGGCTGGGAGGATAAGGCGATTGAAGAGTTTGAGAGAGCGGTCCACTATGAGCCGAACTATGTAGAGGCCCGCTATAACCTGGGCATCCTCTATTCCAAGAAAGGCCTAGATAACAGAGCGCTCTCAGAGTATGAGAAGATTATTGAGATTGAAGAGAGGAACCTCTTTCCCAAGATATCCTGTGGCTATGAAGGAGCCCTTCTAAAATTCGATTATACCCTGGCCCACCTCCCATTAGCCGCTCTCTATGGAAAAGAAGGCAGAATAGAAGAAGCAAAAGCAGAGTACGAATACCTCTTAAAGATTCGCCCCGATTTTCTCCCAGCCCAAGAAGCCCTGGCCAGACTGGCTAAAGAAGCGGAGAAAATGAGAAAGTAAGCAGGTGGGAAAGTGAGAAACGGAGAATGGGAGAAACAGGGTGGTGGAGCAAGAGCAGCCTTTATCTCCAAACTCAGCGATAGCGAAGGAGAGGCGGCCGAAACACAATGCTGGCTTGACTTTACCCTCCATCTGAAATACATAAAAAGGGATGTCTGGCAGAAATTAGATAACAAATATGAACAGATCCTTGGTCAATTAGTTAAAATGATTAACACTGCCGACAAATGGTCTATCTCCAAATGACCCCCATACCCCCATACCCCCATAC
>DLMW01000040.1:5531-7458 GCA_002478245.1 bacterium UBP18_UBA7526 | reverse complement strand
GAGCAAGATTCCGGCCGCCTCTGTTTTTAGATTCACTCTCTTGATATGGGGAAGAAAGGATTTGGGTAGTTCCTCTATCCCTCCTTCCAAAGGGTAATAGAAACGGATATTATAGCCGAAATCCTTCCCCTGCCTTCCCCTTGCTCCCGCTAGTGCCTCCTTCAAAGTGGGAATGGGAACAAATCTCCTGGTCCATTCGGTAGACATCTCCTCTAGGGGAACGGTCCATAACTTCTCATTGTAGGGGATCAGGAAGTGCCGGGCATATCCTTTCCCGAAGTTTCTATAGATCCATTCCTTGAAGTCAACAGGTTTACGGTTTACGGTGTACCGTTTACGGTTAGTTCTAACCTCTCTAAGACCATCGATGCATTCTTTGATGACCTTGGGTGGTAGGCCATAGATATTGGCTTGGAAGGGGTATTTGGTATAGGTTCCCTTGGAATAGATCCAGGACTTTCGCTTCTGAAGAAAGAGATTCTTCCCTAAAAGTTCTTTGATCAACCTCTTATTTTCATCCCTTTTAAGATGGAGTAGGTGTCCGGTATAGTCAAAGGTAAAGCCGCCTACCTTCTCACTTCGGCATAAGCCCCCTACCCGGGATTCCTTCTCAAAGATAGAATAATCTTCCTTGAGATAGAAGGCGCAGGCCAGACCGGAGAGTCCCGCACCCAAAATAATTACCTCAGCCATGGATCTCTTCGCGCATCTCAATCTGGGCCAAGCGATGGCCAACTAAAAAGGAGAATAAAATGACTAAACAATAGATAAATATGGCCCATCTAATCTCTACCAGGGTAACAATCACTCCCGCAATGGCCAATAGGATACTTATTAGATAGACGATCAGGACGGTCTTCTTTCTACTCAGGCCCAGGGCTACTAAACGAAGGGCAAAATGGTCGTTACTTGCCCGCAGAATAGAACGGCCCCTCTTGGTTCGCAGGGCGGTGACCAGGAAGGTATCATAGATGGGGATGCCCAAGATGAGGATGGGAGCAAAGAGGGCGATCCTATTTACTGCGGTATAACTCGTGCCAATGGCCAGGGAAGCCATAGTAAAGCCCAAGAATAGACTTCCCGCATCCCCCATATAGATCTTTGCCGGAAAGAAGTTATATCTTAAAAAACCCAAAGAGGCACCAGCTAAGGCACAAGAGGCTAAGATGACAAAGGCCTGATCTCCTGGCAGAGCAATGGCGATCAATGCCAAAGAGGCAATAAAAGTCACCCCGCTTGCTAGACCATCCATAATATCGATGATATTAAAGGCATTGGTAATCCCCACCACCCAGAGAATGGTCAAAGGGATGCTCGGCCAGAAGAGCAAGAACTTAAGCCTCACACCAAACATAATCAAAACTATGGCTGCCAGGCTCTCTATGGAGAGTTTCGTCTTGGCGGATAGACCCTGTAGATCATCGGCTAAGCCCAGGGCAATGATTATTACCCCTCCTAAAAGGATGCCCAGTAATTGCTCTCTCCCTTCCTTAGGGATATCGAGAAGGAAGAACCCAACTATTACTGGAATCAGAAAGGCAAGATAGATGGCCACCCCACCCAGATAGGGAACCGGCTCCTTATGGACCTTTACCGGTGCCCGGGGATGGTCCAGGATATCGAATCTAAAGGCCATTCTTTTCGCCAAAGGAGTAGATAGTAAGACTAAAACGAGAGAAGATAGAAAAGCGATAAGATAATATTCCAGCATATTTAATCCCTTGAGCTAATCCTTAAGGTAGGCCTTACTCCATAACTCAAAGACCAATAGCGACCAGATCTCCCGGCTATAATCCCTTTTCCCTATAAGATGTTCTTTTAGGATGTGTCTAATGTAATTATAATTGAAATATTCCCTTTTATTATTCTGAGATAGAATCTCTTGAATAAAGTCTTTTAGTTCCTTCCTAAACCAGGGGGTGAGGGG
>DLMW01000040.1:2284-5439 GCA_002478245.1 bacterium UBP18_UBA7526 | reverse complement strand
GTGAGGGGAACAGTGAATCCTTGCTTCCTCCGTTTCAATATTTCTTCAGGAACAAGATCAGAAAAGGCTTTTCTCAAAATATATTTGCTGGTAAAGCCTCTCAATTTTAAATGAATAGGCATAGAAGTACATAGTTCCACTATTCTATGGTCCAGATAGGGTACCCTCGCTTCTAGAGAAGTGGCCATACTCATTCTGTCTACCTTTACCAATAGATCATCTGGAAGCCAAGTCTTGATATCGCAGTAAAGTGTTTGGGAAAGAAAGTCGCCCTTTTGCCGAGGCTTGAAGTAGGTTCTAAAGATAGAGGTTAATTCTCTTCTTCTAATCTCCTCTTTCGTCTCTTTGGTATACAAGTTCCCCAATGTTTCGTCGCTAAGTTTTGCTACCCAGCCAAGATGTCTCTGGACACCTGGAGGCTGGTCTATGCCCTGGGGGAATCTACTTTTAGGAAGGAATCTTGAAATTAAGATAGGGATCGTCTTCTTCCGGATTATGCTGGGGAGTTTACGATAATAGGTAGCCAAGCGGTCTAAAGAATACCGTCTATAACCCGCGAAGAGCTCGTCCCCCCCTTCTCCAGTAAGGACTACCGTAACCTCTTTCCTTGCTAATTTAGAGACTAAATAGGTTGGAATCACTGCCGGATCGGTTATGGGGTCATCCAGATGATAGACTATCTTTGGCAATAGTTCTTCGATATCCCGGGACTTCATGACTAGTTCCTGATGATCGGTCCCAAAATGTTGGGATGCCAAGCGGGCATATTCCAGCTCATTGAAGGAGTCCTCTGCTTCAAAACCTACGGAGTAGGTCTTTATCGCTTTCTCACCCATCCTACTCATAAGGCCCACGATAATACTGGAATCGATCCCCCCGCTTAGGAAAGTACCCAGGGGGACGTCGCTTATCAGTCTTAACCTTACTGATTCTTCTAATAATTTGGGCAGTTCTCTTAAGTAGAAGGCTTCGGATTCCTCTTTCTGGCTAAGGTTCAAATCCCAATACTTCTCAATAGAAATCCCTCCCTTCTGGCAGATCAAGCTATGTCCAGGTAATAATTTCTCTATTTTCTTGAAGATGGTCTTGGGGCTAGGAATGTATTGAAGCTTCATCATGCTATGGAGAGACGGGATATCTATCTCCCTGGATATCGCGCTATTCTCTAAAATGGACTTAATCTCTGAAGCAAAGACGAGGCTCCCTTCGTGTTCCGTATAGAAGAGAGGCTTTATTCCTATTCTATCCCGGGCAAGGAAGAGCCTCTCTCCTCTGCTGTCCCAGATGGCGAAAGTGAACATCCCATTCAGTCTCTGAATACAATCCCTATCATACTCCTCATAGAGATGAACGATTACCTCTGTATCGCTTTTGGTATGGAACCTATGTCCCCTCTCTTCTAAATCTTTCCCCAAATCCCTGAAATTATAAATCTCCCCATTCAAGACAATCCAGATTGTTTTATCCTCATTATGTATCGGCTGATGACCGGTCTCCAGATCGATAACCGCCAGTCTCCTCACCCCTAACCCCACCCTTGACCCTAAATAGATTCCTTCATCATCCGGCCCCCGATGCTTAAGGATCCTGGTCATTCTCTGGATTAAGCCTTCATTGACTGGTCTACTACTATTAAAGTTGTAGATGCCACATATCCCACCCATATCTAATCTCCAGAGTAGACTTTCTCTAAAATCGCCTTTAGTCTGGGGGCGATGAATTTAAGGGAGTAATCATTCTCCACCCTTTCCCTCCCCTTCTTCCCCAATCTCCGGCACAACTCCTCGTCTTCAATGAGTAATGATAACCTCTCAACCCATTCCTTTTCTGAAGAGGCCAAAAAGCCATTCACTCCATCCTGGATAATCTCCCTATTCACTCCCACAGGAGAGGCCACTACTGGGATACCTAACCCCATATACTGAAGTATTTTGAGACCACACTTCCCTCTACTCCATTCGTTATCGGGTAAGGGCATTATCCCAATGTCGAGGCCCTCTAGCTCCTCCATTTCCGTCTCCAAGTTCCATCTCCTATTGATCACCTTCACTCCCTCCATCTTTAACTCACAGGCGCTGATTACTTTAAGTGTAATTGGGTATCTTTCAGAAAGGATCTTAAATACTCTTTCTAGCCGCAGAAGATGGGATAGGTTATAGGGAAGGCCTATCCAGCCGATTACTATTTCCTTCCCCTTTCTCCCTTCCCTCACATGATATTTCTCGGTATCTAGCGCAGTGGGGATAACGGTTACCCTCTTGTTATACTCTTGGGCATATTTTTTCAGATAATCGTTACCCACAATGACATGCCTTGCCAGTCTTACTATCCGGGGTAACTTATAACTATGGCCCAGGGTCAAGAAAATGGCATCATCAAACTCAACGATCAGATTCTTATTCAAAAATTTAATAAGATATTCCAGAATGGGAGGAAGATAGGGGAAGATTTCCTGTTCTACGACTATTAGGTCATGGCTAGTTACATACCTGAGATCCATTACCCTTTTTGCTAGTCTCAGGCCGGAGTAAATGATTCTTAAGATGAGTCTATAAATTCCTAATGGGGAAAATAATATCTTAAAGTATCTCTCCTCAAAAAGGGGGCGGATGGTACACTCGATTCCTTCGCTTCTAAAATAGTCCAGGTATTGATATACCCGGTATCTGCTGCTCGGTCCTGTTTGGGAATATTTAGTCAGGTACAATATCCTCATCTCTTAACCAGTTCCTCAAAGAGGGCCAAGGTCTTTCGGGCGGTTTTCTCCCAGGAAAACATGGCTGCTCTCTTAAGCCCCTTCTGAATCATCTTTTTTTGTAACTCCTTATGAGTTAAGACATCGAATATTCTTTGGGCGATTTCCTCAACACTATAGGGATTCCCAATCAATATTGCCGCATCACCTACCACCTCAGGCAGGGAAGAGACATTGGAGGTTACCACTGGGGTGCCACAGGCCATGGCTTCTAAGGCAGGTAAACCAAAGCCCTCATATAGTGAGGGAAGAACAAAGACCTCCGCACCGGCCAACAACATAGGTAGATCATCTGCGGGAATATAGTCAGTGAAGATAACCTTGTCTTGGAGTTTTAGTCTTTTGACCTGGTCAAAGATCTCTTGATAGAGCCAACCCTTCTTGCCCGCAATTACTAATG
>DLMW01000040.1:1447-2142 GCA_002478245.1 bacterium UBP18_UBA7526 | reverse complement strand
AATTACTAATCCCTGACCGATTTTCTTCTCTTTCCATAAAGAATTAAAGGCTCTAATTAGTCGGGAAAGATTCTTTCGTGGCTGAAGAACTCCCAGATATAAAATATATTGTGCAGGAAGATTATATTTTTGTCTTACCTCTTCTATTTTGCTTGAATCAGATATCGGTCTACAGTTCTCTCTACATCCATGATAAATAACGGTAATCTTCTTTAGATTAACATGGTAGTATTTTATAATGTCCCTTTTTGTAGAATGAGAAACAGCAATAATTCGGTCCGCGTTCTTTATGGCGTAGCTTGTGACTTTCCTTTGGATAATTCGGTCCTTGACCTTAAAATATTTAGGGAAGGATAGAAAAGCAAGATCGTGGATAGTAACTACGGTCTTGCAGGGATGATAGCGAGGAAGGGAATGGCTGGGTAGAAAGAGAATGTCTGGTTTTTGGAACATTAGATCTAGGGGTATTCTTACTTGGGTCCAGATAGTCCATAACTTTGGAGAGCGCAAGATACGATACTTAAAATTCTCTTGTCTGATAGGAAAATCTTTCCTAAGAGGGAAGGGAAGATAGAGGAGATAATCATTGTGGGTATCAATTCTAGCCAGGTTAGTCAAAAGATTGGTTACATAGGTTTCTGCCCAAGCCTTTCTTCCCACATTGGCATCATAGGCATCGATCCCGATATGCAAAG
>DLMW01000040.1:0-1334 GCA_002478245.1 bacterium UBP18_UBA7526 | reverse complement strand
CCCCTTTTCCTTTAGAAAATGAGTTTTAGAAGATTTTTATAACGATTTATCTTGGAGCGAAGAGACTTCCTTTTTGTTGGGAAAAGAGAGAAGATAATTAAAAGGGGTGTTTTAATTAGGATCTCTAAAATGAGGAGACATTTAATAGCACTAACTCTTAAAACATCATAATGTTTTGAAAAGAAGAGGAGTCTCGTGATATGGGTAGCAGTCTCCATCCTTTCCCTATCCCTCTGGGTAGCCTGACTTCGCAAATGAATGACCTCTGCCTTTGGGAGATAATATACTTTCCAACCAAGCCTCTTAATTCTATAACACCAATCGAGGTCCTCGCTGAACATGAAATAATCCTCGTCCAATAATCCAATTCTTTGAATCACCTCTTGCCTCACCATGAGGCAGGCTCCAGTGACCCAATCCACCTCCCGGATATCATTGTGATCCCAATAACTCATCCGATACTTCCCCATGAGTCTATTCTTGGGAAAGAGGGTATCCAGATGGGTAATATGAAAGAGGAAGGTGCTTATGGTAGGAAAGGAATAACAGGAAAATTGGAGGCTCCTATCCTCATTCAATATCCTGGGCCCCAGTGCCCCTACTTTAGGATTTCCATCCATAAACTCCACCATCTTAGCAAAAGCCCTTTCTAAAACAATGGTATCAGGATTCAATAGTAGAATATATCTCCCTTGACTTCTCTTAAGCGCCTGATTATTCGCCTGGGCAAAACCAAGGTTCTCTTCATTCCTTAAGAGTCTCACCTGCGGGAATTCCCTTTCTATCATCTGATAACTTCCATCAGAGGAGGCATTATCTACTACGAAGATTTCATAACTGATTTGATGGGTAGTCTCATAAATCGATCTTAAACAATTCCTTAATAAATCCCTAGTATTCCAATTAACTATGGAAATGGAAAGATCTAACATTCTCCAGCCACCTTTTCAAAGAGGGTCAATGTTTTTGCGCACATTTTCTCCCAGAGAATTCTCGCGCTCTTCCTAAGGCTAGGGCCGGTAAACCAAAGCCCCCATATATAGTACAAATAGATCAGCACCATTATAGAGCCATAATGCCCAGATAACCCCTTCATGGAAGGCGGGTTCTTTCCCCTTATCCGGTTTCTACCTAATCTACATAAGGATGAGTATGATTAGCTCCGATAAGTAATGGTTGATACTGAAACAGTACACCTCTTTTATCTTTAATCAATTTGTCTGCTTATTACCATTACAGTATACATTGACTGGTTTTTCAAAATCTTTGGAATCAGGTATTCAAAAGGTTTCATCAACAGATAAACTAATCCATATTGGACAAATTCCTTTAAC
>DLMW01000071.1:13968-14124 GCA_002478245.1 bacterium UBP18_UBA7526 | reverse complement strand
TATTCAAATTCCGATACCTCAAGTTTATTCTGTAGCCTGAAGCCTGTGGCTTGAGAATTTTTGCTCTCTTATACAATTTCAATATCGACCTCTCCATCTTAGGGAAGTCTAACTTTACCGCATCCCTCCTCGCTAAAAAGATTAGATCTAATCCCG
>DLMW01000071.1:12182-13718 GCA_002478245.1 bacterium UBP18_UBA7526 | reverse complement strand
CTTGGCGCTCACTGAGAGGCCGATCCTGTTCCTTCCCAGATCATTGGGAAGAACGAATAAGACAAGGAAGTGATCAGAAAAGGACTTTCCTTTAGAATAGACCTTCTTAAAATCGGAATCCCTTCTGAGATGTTCACTCTTCTTCAGGCTATATTTACCCATCGCTTCCTTAGACCGTTAAGCGTTTCCTTCCCTTCCTTCTCCTCCTCTTTAAAACTCTCCTTCCTGACTTGGTACTCATCCTCTTCCGGAAGCCATGGGTCCTCTTTCTCTTCCTTCTCTTCGGTTGATATGTCCTCTTAACCATAGCTCTCCTCCTTATTAATATACTTTATCCAATCCCAAGTGTCAAATCTTGCCGTTAAATTCCCCTGTTTCTTATTTCCAAATTATTGAGAATTCGTATGGAAGGGAGAAAAATAAGTACGGGTAGAAATAAATTCTGGGAATTTAAGCGGGGGGGAATGAAAGAAGGAGAGATGTTCTTTAGATATTCATTGGTGATCTTTGAAGAGGTCGAGGAATCTATCCTCATATATCTCAAAGAGCTTCCAGCGGTCAAGCTCCCTCTTTAGCTCATAGGCCTTCTTCCTATCCACCTGGGCCTCTTTAAATAATTTCTCTATCTTCTCCATAATGTGACTGGGAACCTTCTCCTCCTCTTCCTTAACCTCCTCTTCTTTAGCCAAAGGGAAGACTTCTTTTATCTTCTCCTCAATCACTTCAAAATTTCTCTCCATCTGTTGAACCTCGGCCTCCAGATCAGTGAGATCGATCTTGAGTTCAAGCATCCGCGCCAGGATTTCCACAATGGCCTTGGAGGCCTTGGGATTGGAGAAGCCCAGGGCATAGACCGGAAGGGTGGCTAAGAGGCAGATCCCCTCTATCCCCCTTCCTGCCGCATATCCTAAGAGAAGCCCATTCATTCCTGCTATCTCCCCTCCTTCCATGATCTTGACCCCGAATTCTACAAGGGTCTTCCTTAAGGACTCCTCATTCACCACTCCATAGACCTGGGATTCTTCCCGATGGCTGAGAGAGACAGGGAAGGCTGCAGAGGTGAAGATCCTCTTTACCTTAAATTCCCCTGCCAGATCGAGGATCTCTTGCATCACCCTCTCTGCTGGTTTCCCCATTAACTGACTCTCCCCTTCAAAGATGATCAGGTCCGGATCCTTTGTGAAGTAGAATACATTCCTGGGCAGGGAAGGAAATTTTGTCACTCCCTTCTCAACCAGGATTACCCCAGGCACCTGGAATTCCTTAGTCTCAATCTCGGCAAATCTAATCGCCTTAAGTTTCCTTCTCACATAATCAATGGCTCCTAGGGCTACATTCCCCATCCCTGGCCAGGCACAGAGCAGGATAGGGTTCTTGACATCTATCTTCCTTATAACTCTAACCATCTTGCCCTCTCATCTTACTTCTCAATATATCACAGTCTAAAATAAAGGTCAAATCTCAATCCCTATTCTCTTACTTAACCTGACCTCATGACCTTTAAACTGACAGGAATAGGCGAAAAGTTCCACTCCT
>DLMW01000071.1:7331-12010 GCA_002478245.1 bacterium UBP18_UBA7526 | reverse complement strand
AAGGATCTTATTCCTTCCACCTGGGCGATAAAGACCAGAGAACATCTATAGCCTCTCCTCCTCATGGCTATCAGTTGCTCCAGATGCCTCCTTGCCCTCTGGGAAGGGGCATCAGGAAATATGGCCCTATCCTTCTCTGGCAGACAGGTAGCCTTGACCTCTATCAGATACTTTACCCCATCCCTTTCCAGAAGAAAATCGAACCTCTGCTTCCCAACCTTTACCTCTCTCTTTTCTATTTGGTAACCCTTAAACTCCTTCAATCGATTCCCTTCTATAGCCTCCTGGAATAGCTCATTCGCTATCCGGGAATCGAGGACTGCCCTTCTTCCGCCATCCATCAAGAGAACCAGATCATACTTCGTTCTCCTCTTCTTTCCCTCCACTTTCCTTAAGAAAACTCTCTTGTTAGGGGTGAGGAAACGGTTGAGGCGGGCGGGATTGGGAAGGAAGGATAGGGCTTTTTTGTCTCCCATCCCCACCTCTACCAAGAAGAGGCCTCTTCTCTTTAGAAATCTTCCCGCTCTCAAATCATCTCCGAGATTCATGGTCTTCTCTTTTGCCTACCATATTACCATTCAAAATCTTAGCATATTTTGGGGAAGATTGCAAGACGCGAATCAACGCAAAGATGCAGATTTACGTAAATAAAAGATTAGCGGATAGAAAGGAGGGGAAATCTGTTTATAATCTATGTTTCAAAAAAATGCTTGCAAATGAGCAAAAATGTGGTATAATATTTGTTAGATATTAGACTACATCGAGAGCAAGTGATGATTCTGTGCATAGATTGTGGATAACCAATGCTAGGTTGCGACCTGAATTTTTTAAGGGTAATTATCCTTACTTTCTCTCTATGTGGATTTTCTGTGGATAAGGCTGTGGATAAGTAAGGGGTTTTATCTATGGAGATGAAGGCAACTGATATCTGGGAAAAGGTCCGGGAGGAACTGAAGAAGGAGATAGGTGAACAGGGTTTTCAAAACTGGTTGGCACCCATTAGAGCTATCTCCTTTGATAATAACCAGCTTACCTTAGAAGTCCCCAATACATTTACCTCTGACTGGATTAAGAGCCATTACTTAGAGAAGATTAAGGATGCCTTAAAGAGAGTAAGTGGGGAGGAGATTAGAGTAGAATTTTTTATTAGTGGGGCAGCGGTAATGAGTTCGCCTCTCGTCTCTGAGGGAGAGATTGTTGCTCCTGGGGCTTCCTGGAGTGGAGACCTTAATCCCAGGTATACCTTTGAGGGGTTTGTGGTTGGTCCTTCCAATCGCTTTGCCCAGGCCGCCTGCTTAGCGGTAGCCGAATCCCCTGCCCGAAGGTATAATCCCCTCTTCATCTATGGTGGGGTAGGATTAGGGAAGACTCACCTTTTGCACGCCATCGGCCACTTCATACTGAATAAGAACCCCAGTATGAAGGTAATGTATGTTACCACAGAGAGGTTCATGAATGAGATGATCAACGCCATCCAGCATGGAACTATTCTAAAGTTCCGGAATAAGTACCGCACTATAGATGTCCTCTTAATCGATGATATTCAGTTCTTAGCCAATAAGGAGAGTACCCAGGAGGAGTTCTTTCACACCTTCAATGAGCTTCATAATTCTAATAAGCAGATCGTAATCTCCTGCGATCGACTCTCAAAGGAGATCCCGGCCTTGGAGGAGAGGTTGAAGTCTCGATTTGAGTGGGGATTGACAGTAGATATCAAGCCCCCTGATTTAGAGACCAGGATCGCCATTTTGAAGAAGAAGGCGGAGATAGATAACCTCATCATCCCAGAGGAAGTAATCTTCTTCATCGCCAATGGGATAAAGTCCAATATCCGGGATATGGAGGGCTCTTTAATTCGGGTAGTGGCCTTCTCCTCTCTTACCAAGAGCTCCATAACAGAGGAATTAGCGAAAGAGGTATTGAAGGATAGCTTGGAGAAGGAGGAGGAGAAGAGAATAACCATCGATCTCATCCAGAAGGTGGTGGCGGCTCACTTTGACTTGCATATTGCGGACATGAAGGCCCAGAAGAGAACAAAGACCATCGCCTTTCCCCGGCAGATCGCTATGTACCTCTCGCGCAATCTGACCGACTCCTCTCTTCCAGAGATTGGGGAGAACTTTGGGGGAAGGGACCATACCACAGTGATGCATGCCTATGATAAGGTAAAGGAGAGATTGGAGAAGGACCCAGACTTTGAAAAGACCATAGAGCGACTGATTAGGGAGATAAAGGAGTAGTGCCGATACCGAGGATTAGGGGGTTACTTGATAACGTGGATAAACCTGCTAGTAACTTGGGGATAAACTGGGGATAGATAAGTGGCTGGGAATAATGGGGATAAGTAGGCCTTACTTACCCCCAAATTATCAAGAGAGGAATTTATAATTTTTCCCTTAAAGAGAAAGAGTGTCCCCATAATTAACAGCCCATTATTATTCTTATTTTAATTTAATATAAAATTAAAAGAAGGTAAGGAAATAGGGTTTATGAAGATCGGTTGTTTTCAAGGAGATTTAATAAGAGGGATACAAATTGTAGGAAGTGCTGTGGCAGGAAGAGCCACTCTGCCTATCCTGGCCAATATTCTATTGGAGGCAAAGGGGGAAGGGATAGAGTTATCAGCTACTGACTTAGAGGTTGGGATCAAGTGTAGCGTTCCTGCTCAGATCGAGAAGGAGGGGGCTATCACCATCCTGGCTAAGAGATTCTCTGATATCGTGAGGGAGTTACCTGAAGGGCTAGTGGAGATGGAGACAGAGAATGATCAGATGAGAATCTCTTCTGGTGAAATATTCTTCAAGGTCCTGGGCCTTCCCGCAGAGGAGTTTCCTACCTTAGCAAAGGTGGAGAGCAAGAATCGGTTCTCTTTAGACTCTTGGCTCTTAAGAGGGATGATCCAGAAGACGATCTTCGCCAACTCCCGGGATGAGACAAGGTATATCCTCAATGGTAGTTACTTGGAGATAGAGAAGGATAAAATAATAATGACCGCTACCGATGGCCATCGCCTGGCAACCATAAGCCATAGGATAGAGAAAGGGCCAGAGAAGATGATTGGAGCCATCATCCCCACCAAGGCATTGAATGAACTGAATAGGCTATTGGAGGAGCCGAAGAAGGTTGAAGCCACAATTGGTGAGAACCAGATCTCCTTCTCTTTGGATGGGATTATCTTAAGTTCCAAACTGATTGAAGGCCAGTTCCCGGAGTATAGGCAACTCATCCCAGAGAAGAGCGCCAAGAGACTCTCCCTAAACAGGGAGAAGTTATTGGGTGGGGTGAGGAGGGCAGCCTTACTTGCTGATGCCCGGACAGGAGCTATAGAACTACTAGCCTATTCCAATAAACTCATTGTAAGGTCCCAGACCCCTCAGGTAGGTGAGGCCAGGGAGGAGATAGAGATTGACTATAAGGGTGAGGAGATAAGGACGGCCTATAATGCCCGCTATCTCCTGGATGTCCTGAGGAACATATCCTCAGAAGAGGTCTCTTTAGAACTGAATGAACCTTTGAGTCCTGGGGTGATCAAACCGATTAGTGCAGAGGATTATCTCTGCGTCATCATGCCTATGCGCATTACATAACGGGGTTTACCGTTTACGGTCCTCCATTTCATTCAGGATCGCTTTAGTCTTGAGTGAAAACGAGAGGCGGTAAAAAACAGTAAACCGTTAACGATTTAACCTTATAGGATAAGAAAATGAGGCCCAAGAGAATTAAGGGGATCCTGAATGCTACCCTGCGGAGGTTAGGGCTGGAGAAGAGGATCAGGGAGTATGCCGTCCTCTCCCTCTGGGATGAGGTGGTAGGGGAGGGTATCGCCTCCCATACCAAGCCCCTCAAGGTCTATGATGGTAGGTTGACCGTTTTGGTAGAGAGCCCCTCCTGGACCCAGGAGCTCACCTTCTTGAAGAATGGGATAATGGAGAGATTGAATAAGAGCATTGGGAAAGGGGTTATTAAGGATATCTACTTTAAGGTAGGGGAGATAAGACCTCTCCCAGAAGAAAAGCCCACTCCTCTGGTGGATTTAGAGGGCATAGAGTTAGATCGGGAAAAGGAGAGGAGGATAGAGGAGAGTCTAAAGAGGATAGAGGATCCAGAAATAAAGAAGATATTAAGGGATTTTCTCACCAAGGAAGCAAAATACGAAACTATTAGGGACAAGCAAGAAGCCTAGGGAATCTTAAAAACCCACCTAACTCGAAGAGTAGCCCAGGAAGAAAGGCAGGGAAAGATGGTTAGAGAGAAGCCATACGATGCCACAACCATCCAGGTATTGGAGGGCTTGGAGGCGGTCCGGAAGAGACCGAGTATGTATATTGGAGATACGAGCCATGGAGGCTTGCATCGCCTGGTCTATGAGGTAGTGGATAACTCCATTGATGAAGCCCTGGCCGGCTACTGCAAGAGAATCGATGTTACCATCCACTCTGACAATTCCCTTACTGTGGTTGATGATGGAAGGGGGATCCCGACAGAGGAGCATCCGGGTGAGAAGAGGCCGGCGGTAGAGGTGGTCATGACCAAGCTCCATGCAGGAGGAAAGTTCGATAAAGAGGCCTATAAGGTCTCTGGCGGATTGCATGGTGTGGGAGTGAGCGTGGTGAATGGTCTCTCTGAGTGGCTGGAGATCGAAGTAAAGAGGAATGGGGGGGTCTACTACCAGAAGTACA
>DLMW01000071.1:0-7091 GCA_002478245.1 bacterium UBP18_UBA7526 | reverse complement strand
GACTTCTCCTTCGATACCCTTTCCAATCGATTGAGGGAGCTGGCCTTCTTGAATAAAGGGACGCGCATCACTTTAAAGGATGAGAGGACGGATAAGAAGCACGACTTCTGCTATGAGGGAGGGATCGTCTCCTTTGTCAAACACCTAAATGAGAATAAAACCCTCCTACATCCCGAGCCCATCTATTTTAGAAAGGAGAGGGAAGGAATAGAGGTTGAGATCGCCATGCAGTATAATGATGGCTATACTGAGAGCATCTTCTCCTTTGCCAATACCATAAATACTATTGATGGGGGAACCCACCTCTCAGGATTTAAGACTGCTCTGACCCGGACCGCCAATGACTATGCTAGAAAGAACATGCTCTTGAAGAACGATAGGACAACCCTATCTGGTGAAGATATCAGGGAAGGATTGACGGCGGTAATAAGCATTAAGCTACCCGAGCCCCAGTTTGAAGGGCAGACCAAGGCAAAGTTAGGAAATAGTGAGGTAAAGGGGATTGTGGAGGCAGTAGTGAATGAGGGACTGGGGGAGTACTTAGAGGAGCATCCTTCCCAGGCCCGCTCCATAATTGAGAAATCGATCATCGCTGCCCAGGCCAGGGAGGCGGCAAGAAAGGCCCGGGAGCTTACCAGGAGGAAGGGCGCCTTAGAGGGAGCCGGGCTTCCTGGGAAATTAGCCGACTGCTCGGAGAGGGACCCGGCGAGGAGTGAACTCTACATTGTAGAGGGGGATTCGGCAGGTGGCTCGGCAAAGCAGGGAAGGGATAGGAGGTTTCAGGCCATCCTGCCCCTGAAGGGGAAGATATTGAATGTAGAGAAGGCCAGACTGGATAAGATATTCTCAAATGATGAGATAAGGACCTTGATTACTGCCCTGGGAACGGGCATTGGAGAGGAGGAGTTCGACATTAGTAAGGCAAGGTACCACAAGATAATCATCATGACCGATGCCGATGTGGATGGAGCCCATATCCGGACCCTGCTTTTAACCTTCTTCTATAGACAGGCCCCCCAGTTGGTGAAGGAGGGATATGTCTATATTGCCCAACCACCTCTCTATAAGGTGAAGAAGGGGAAGATGGAGAGGTACTTAGAGAGTGACGAGGATATGGAAGACTTCCTGATCGATGTTGGAACCTCAGATGCCAGGTTGATCAGTCTAAAAGAGGGGAAGAGGGATCGGGTCTGGGAGAAGGAGGAACTGAAGGACCTGGTAAAGGAGCTCTCTATATTGGAGAAACTGAAGAAGACCGCCCGGAGAAGGGGGCTGGATGTCTCAAGGTACATCGAACTAAGGGCAAAGAACCCTAAGGATATCCCGATATTTAAGGTGGAGAGTAAGGCTGAGGAGTACTTCCTTTATAGCAAGGAGGAGGCGGATGAACTCATAAGAGAGGAGGAGAAGAGGAAGGGAAGAGCGAAAAAGGATGAGGAGATAGAGGAGGTAACCATCACCAAGGCAGAGAAGCTTCCTGAGGTAATCCAGATGGAAGAGGCCATGGGTAAGGTGGAGGAGAGGGGGATTAGGATTATTCCGGGTATTGATCCCAAGGAGGCCCCTCCCCTATACCGCATAGAGGAAGAGAGAAATGCCCATCCTCTCTATGACTTCAGAGAGATTGCCAAGAAGATCAGGGAACTGGGCAGAAGGGGCATGACTATCCAGAGGTATAAGGGATTGGGAGAGATGAACCCCACCCAGCTATGGGAGACGACCATGGATCCGGAACAGAGGACTATCTTGAAGGTCACCTTAGAGGATGCGGTAGAGGCGGATAGGATATTCACGGTCCTGATGGGTGATCAGGTAGAACCCAGAAGGGAGTTCATCCAGGCACATGCCCCAGAGGTTAAGAACTTAGACATTTAGACGCAGATAATGACACGGATAGACACAGATATCAGACCTCAGATAATCCCATTGTCTTATGGTCTAAACAAAGGAAAGGAGGAAATTAGGAGAATGAAGCGATGTCTCATTATTCTACTAGTGGTTGGTATTATGGCAATGTCTTTTGTAGGGGAAATGGTGAGAAGCGAAGCTAAGGATGAATTGAGCGTGGTTGTCGATAAAATAATAAAGGTATTAAAGTTTGGTGATGAGTATTTTGAAAAACCAGATGCCGTTATAGCATTGGGGATGATTGGTGATTCGAGGGCCATAGAGCCCCTGATTGAATTCTTGAAATATAGTAAGAACGATCACCTACGAGCTGAGATAGCAAAGGCCTTGGGAAGGATTAGTGACAAAAAAGCGACTCCAGCATTAATCGAAGCCCTTTTAAATGATAGTTATCGCCATACACGATGCGAAGCTGCTAGAGCCTTAGAAAAGATGGGCGATAAAAGAGCTATCCCTGCCTTAGAGAAAGCCTTAAAAGACGAGTATTATCATACCCGGAGGCACGCAGCAAAAGCTTTGAAGAAACTTACGGGTAGGGATTATACCTATGAAGGCAAAAAAGTTGAGGAGGAGATGGAGAAAGAACTTCCAGAACAGAAGTAAATGGCTTTAGGAGGAAAGGATTAGGAGATGGTAAGAGAGAAGGTTATCCCCATCTATATCGAAGATGAGATGAAGGATGCCTACATCGACTACGCCATGAGCGTCATCATTGGTAGAGCCCTACCAGATGTAAGGGATGGACTGAAGCCGGTCCATAGAAGGATACTCTATGCCCTGCATCAGATGGGATTGACCCATAATAAGCCCTATCGGAAATCGGCCAGGATCGTGGGTGAAGTCTTAGGAAAATTCCATCCCCATGGGGATGCTGCGATCTACGATACCCTCTCCCGGATGATCCAGGACTTCTCCCTGAGGTATCCCCTAATCGATGGTCAGGGTAACTTCGGCTCTTTAGATGGTGATGAGCCAGCGGCCATGAGATATACAGAGGTTAGATTGGGTCCCTTAGCAGAGGAGTTACTCAGGGAGATTGAGAAGGAGACAGTGGACTTCGGCCCCAACTTCGATGGCTCCTTGCAAGAACCCTATATCCTACCCTCTGCCATCCCCCACCTCTTAGTAAATGGCTCCAGTGGGATTGCTGTGGGAATGGCCACTAACATCCCTCCCCATAATCTAGGAGAGGTAGTAGATACCATCATCGCGGTCATAGATGAGCCAGAGATTGAGATAGAGAGGCTAATCCCAATCATTAAAGGACCGGACTTCCCTACTGGGGCCACAATCTGTGGAAGGAGTGGGATAAAAGAGGCCTATACCACAGGAAGGGGACATATTACCCTGAGGGCCAGGGTGGATATCGAGAAGCATAAAGGGGGAAGGGAATATATCGTAGTGAAGGAGATCCCCTTCCAGGTGAATAAGGCAAAGTTAGTGGAGTCCATCGCCGATCTGATAAGGGCCAAGAAGGTTGAGGGAGTGGCGGACCTAAGGGATGAGTCTGATAGAAGGGGATTAAGGATCGTCATCGAACTAAAAAGAGGTGAGATCGCCCAGGTCATCCTCAATCAACTCTTCAAGCATACCCAATTACAGACCACTTTTGGGGTGATCATGCTCGCCCTGGTCAATAACCAACCCCGGGTCCTAAACCTTAAACAGCTCATTACCCATTACATCGAACATAGGAGAAGGGTAACGGTAAGAAGGATAGAGTATGAATTGAGAAAGGCCGCTCTCCAGGCCCACATCCTGGAGGGACTCTCCCTAGCCATCGCTAACTTAGACAAGACAATAAGGATGATCAAGACCTCCCGGTCCCCAGAAGAGGCAAAGGAGAAGTTAATCAAGGCCTTTAAACTCTCCAGCGAACAGGCCCAGGCCATCCTGGATATGAAGCTCCAGAGGTTGACTGGATTGGAGAGGGAGAAGATAGACTTAGAGTATAAGGAGTTGGAGAGGAGGATAAAGGAGTATAGAGCAATCCTTAGAGACTCCCAGAAGATCCTGGATATTATCTCTGGGGAGCTAATAGCCATTAAGAAGAAGTATGGGGATAGACGCAGGACTCAGATCACCAAGGCGCGTGTGGAGGAGTTCCGGGTCGAGGACTTGATCGCTGAGGAGGATGTGGCCATCACTGTCTCCCATGCGGGATACATAAAGAGGATCCCCGTCTCTGCCTATCGCATTCAGAGGAGGGGTGGAAGAGGAGTGACGGGAATGGAGACCAAGGAAGAGGACTATGTAGAGCACCTCTTAATCGCCTCTACCCACCAGTATATCCTATGCTTCACCAATAAGGGAAGGGTCCACTGGCTGAAGGTCTATAAGATTCCTCAGGTAGGAAGGGTAGCCAGGGGAAAGGCTATTGTCAACCTCTTGAGGCTGGATAAGGATGAGTTTGTCACCACTTTCATACCAGTGAAGGAGTTCGATGATAAGCACTTCCTCGTTATGGCTACTAAAAGGGGGGTGGTGAAGAAGACCAACCTCTCTCTTTACTCCCGTCCCCGGGCAGGAGGGATCATCGCTTTACGTCTGGACAAAGGGGATGAGTTGATCAAGGTGAAGCTGACCGATGGCTCCCAGGACATTATTCTGGGAACCAGGGCGGGACTGGCCATAAGGTTTAAAGAGGCCCAGGTGCGGAGCATGGGGAGGGGAGCGAGAGGGGTGAGAGGGATTAGGCTGAGTAAGGAGGATCGGGCAATCGGCATGGAGGCCGCAAGGGAGGGAGCCACGATATTAGCGGTTACTGAGAATGGATATGGGAAGAGGACAAAGCACACCAATTATCGGGTCCAATCTCGGGGTGGTAAAGGAGTAATAAATATTAAGACCACCAAGAGGAATGGCCCGGTAGTGGGGATCAAGATGGTCGATACCTCTGATGGGTTGATGATCGTTACGGCAAAGGGGATGATCATCCAATCCCCAATTAAGGATATAAGATCCATGGGAAGGAATACCCAAGGGGTTCGTCTCATCAGGCTCAAGCCAGAGGATAAGGTAGTAGCCATTGCCCGGGTCATGAGCAATCAGGGAGAGAAGAAAGAGAGTGGGAGAGTAGAAGAGTAAAAAAAGTAGGTAAGGATTAAAAAGTAATTATTCCTATGGAGTTTTCTATCCTAATCTTGGTATTGAATTCTTTTGATAATTCCTGAATCCTTTCTAAGACCCTTTCTGCTTCTCTATCCTTTAGGATTCGGGATTGGAACTTAACCTCTCTATTATAGACGGAGAGGGGAATAATTTCTAATCTTTGGAGCTTATCTTTTGAAAAAGAGAACCTGAAGATTGCCGATTCTTTCGCTTTCTCACTATAGGAGCCGAAGGCAAAGTTTCCTAAGGAGTAAATAATCACCCCATTCTGATAGGTTTCGATACCGCTCAGGATATGGGGGTGATGGCCCAAGATAATATCCGCCCCATTATCGATTGCAAGATGAGCCAATTTCCTTTGATACTCCTGAGGAGAAATCTTCTCCTCACTTCCCCAATGGAAGGAGACGATTAAGAAATCTACCCTTTCCTTCAGCTCTTTGACATCCCCTTTTACCTGAGAGAATCTACCATAAGCAGTTCCTGCTTTATCCTCTTTCGCCCAGAATCCTTGAGGGAAGGTATTGGAATAGGCAAGGAAACCAAACCTTTTATTTCTCACTTTCAGGATGAGGGGTCTTCTTGCTTCCCGGATATCCTTCCCTGCTCCGATGTGGAAGATCATTCTGCTATCCAGGACTTCTATGGTCTCTAAGAGGGCTCCTTCTCCATAGTCCAGGATGTGATTGTTGGCCAGGGAGAGGACATCGAACCCCGTATCCCTCAATCCTTCTGCCACCCTGGGATGTGCGCGGAAGGTATACTCCTTATCTGGAACGGGCCCTCCTTTAGTAGATAGCGGAGATTCTAAGTTAGCGAAAGAGATATCGGCCTCCTTAAGTATGTGAGTGGTGTACTTGTAGGGATAGGCAGGGCCATACTCCTCAATAAATGGCTTCAGGCGATGAGCGAGCATGATATCCCCCACAACAACAAGAGTTATTTCCTCAACTCTTTCAGCAAAAGCATTAAGACTTAAAAGACTTGCGACCAGAATTACCTTGGTCAACCCTTTAAACATTTTTTCTCCTTACCCATAAGGTACTATATCACAAACGTTACCAGGTGTCAATTTGAAAAAATACAAGATATTGGAACATACCGCAGATGTGGGGATAGAGGCAGAAGGAAGGACCTTAAAAGAAGCCTTTGAGAATGCTGCCTCTGGAATGCTCTCCATTATGATTGAACCGGAGAAGGTTAAAGAATTAGAGTCCTATTCCCTGAAAGTAAAGGGAAGGGATGAAAAAGAACTATTGGTTGCTTTCTTGAGCGAACTTCTTTATAAGTATGAGGTAGCCGATATCCTACCAAAGAGGGTTGATATCTCTCTTCTAACTGATAAAGATTTGAAGGCGGAGGTCCATGGAGAGAAGATAGATCTAAAGAGACATACTGTGGATACCCAGATCAAGGCAGTGACCTATCATCAATTAGCCATAGAGAAGGATAAGGACTGGAAGATAAGGGTCATCTTCGATATCTAAGACGCGAATTATCTGCGTGCGGGGGACCTCGAGAATGGAGAAGGCGTGGACTGGACCATTAGAAAGAATCGATGAGTATAGATATCGCATCCCCAGATCCTATAAATCTGGGATGCGCACCTCAGGGATTATCTATACGGATGAGGAGCTCTTAAAGAGCATCCGTCAGGACCAGGCGCCAGAACAGGTGGCCAATGTTGCCTTCCTTCCCGGGATCGTGGGTCCCTCCCTAGCCATGCCTGATATCCACTGGGGATATGGCTTCGCCATTGGCGGAGTAGCCGCCTTTGATATGGAGAAGGGGATAATCTCACCCGGCGGAGTTGGGTATGATATAAATTGTGGGGTGAGGGTACTGCGAACCAATCTAAAGGAAGAAGATATTAAGGGGAAGGTTCAGGATCTGGGCTGGGCTCTCTTCCGGGAGATCCCCTGTGGGGTAGGCTCTGAAGGAAGGATTAGGGTGAGCGATAGCGAGTGGGGCGAGGTCCTTACCAAAGGAACCCAGTGGGCGGTGAAGAAGGGATACGGAATAAGTGAGGATATTGAACATACAGAAGAGAGAGGAGCCATGCCCGGTGCTGA
>DLMW01000009.1:10352-10576 GCA_002478245.1 bacterium UBP18_UBA7526 | reverse complement strand
TATCTCCGAAGGAGATATCTTGTGGTATATTCGAAGGTGCTGGAACTTCAATGAAACCACGGATTAAACAGATTAAACAGATTTTTAATCCAAAAAGAATAATAACCCCGCCCCTCGCAGAGGAGTGGGGGGAATCCATGGAATTCGTAAAATCCGTGGTTACCTATCTTGAAAATCAAAATTATTGAGGAGATAAAGAAGATGAGTAGAAAAGGAAGGGTAGG
>DLMW01000009.1:10055-10194 GCA_002478245.1 bacterium UBP18_UBA7526 | reverse complement strand
ATGAGTAGAAAAGGAAGGGTAGGAATCTGGCCATTGGTTCTGGGAATAGGGTTGATTTTTTTAGTGGGATTGAGCAGGACCTCAAGCGCCCGGACTTTGAGATGGGGAGCCGAGCGGCTGATTGAGAATAATGCTACTG
>DLMW01000009.1:0-9863 GCA_002478245.1 bacterium UBP18_UBA7526 | reverse complement strand
GGTAGTCGCTGTCTGGTATCAATGGTATGGGGGGGTGGCGTATCTTCTCCAATTACTCCACTAATGGGGGAAAAGATTGGAGAAGAGACCAGCCAATAAATAGTCCGAATGATGGATACTCTCCTCAGGTAGCCATCTCTGGGGAGAAGGTAGTCGCTGTCTGGAAGCAACACGATGGGATTACTAACCGCATCTACTCTAACTACGGCTCCTTTCTTGTTGGTGACGAAGGCATCGATCATCACCACTCTTGGTATGAGTGCGCTATTGCCACGGCTGCTTGTAGCAGCCCCACGGAATTACACGAAATAATAGGAACCGAGAGGATGCAAAATAACACACGAATCAACACGAATTACCGATCATTTACCCCATTAGATGGCGAAGCCTATGGGCCGGGCTTTCGTCAGATTCTACTATCGCTATAGCCCGAAAGTTGCCGACTTCATCCGGAATAAAGAACCCCTAAAAGCATTGGCCAGATCTTATCTGAAGCCTTTGGTCTGGCTGGCAACCAATTAGCACCGCGTAGGTGTTAAGTATCGGCTGGTCCGCCGTTGAGGCGGATAGAAAAGTAGAAGAGTAGGAAAGCAAGAGAGCCACTATGCCTTACGAGATGTAGTGGCTTTTACCCCGTTAGAGGTAGTCCGATCCCGAAGGGGATAAACGGCAGTTCTAATGGGGTTTTTCTTTTTGAGACATGGATTTCTTCGCTTCACTTACCACTTATGCTTAAGAACACGGATTAGCACGGATAAAGGATGAAGCGAGGCAAATCTTGTGCGATCGTTCATCATTTGCCTCGCTTGAGATTTTTGCCCCAAATCGTGCCCGATCGGACACGAAGTGTGGCAGTTTTCAAATTAAGATTGGGGCATTGAGTAATTAGCAGTCTTTTTAAAAACAGGGCAAATTTTGTTCAACCTGTCCTGCTGGCAAACCCTTTCCCACCTCGTAGGTGGGTAATGGTTAGAAGCATAAGGAAGTCCATTGGGAGAATCAACCTGGTCCTTGGTGGAAACATTATTGTGACGGCCGTCACATAATTGTTTCCTCAAAATATTAAATCATTAGGGAAGAGCCGCTATGTCTCATAGATGTAGTGGCTCTTTGTTTGACAATTGGAAGGGGGATGATATAATAGAAAATAAGATGAAGAGAGAGAAATATTTAAAAGAAATAGAGAGGATCTATAAGAGGTGGGCCTTCTGCTATGACCTGATCCCCAGGACCTATCTTTTGGGAAGGGATGCCTCTTATAGGAGAAGGGCCATCCAGAGGTTGAATCTGAAGAGAGGGGATAGGGTCCTTGAGATCGGATGTGCCACTGGCCTCACCTTCCCCTTTATTAGAGAGGCTATTGGAGAGGAAGGCGAGATCATTGGTCTGGATTATAGTAAGGCTTTATTAAGGAAGGCGGAAGAGAGGATAAAGAAAAAGAACTGGAAGAATATCAGATTGGTCCAGCAGGAGGCCTCACAGCTGAGCCTGAATGAGGAAGTAGATGGGGTATTGAGTATCTACACTATGCCTTTGGTCTATGACTATCGGGAAGCGATAAAGAGAGCAGTAGATCTCCTTAAGGATAATGGAAGATTGGTCATCCTGAGTTCCAAGCATACCTCTGGTTTCTTTCGCTTTCTCAACCCCCTTGCCTCCCTGGCCAATCGCCCCTTTGTTCCCCGGGGAGAAAGTTCCATCAAGAGCTGGGAGGAGATCTGGGAGATAATGAGGGGGCTATTAAGAGAGGTCAAGATTGAGAGCTTTTTCTTCGACCTCATCTACCTTGCCTGGGGAACAAAGAAGATGCGAATAGTCGCAAATTTTGGCACACGAATTAACACGAATTAAAACCATAAAAGGGAGATTTAGATTGAGGAAGAGGATTTTAAAGAAAATTGCGCAGATTTCATATCAGAGATATAGACTAGTTTTAGGTATTGCTTTAATTCTGACCATCGTCTCCCTCCTCCTATCCTTCCGCTTGAGACTTGCGACCGATGTCATCCATCTCCTTCCCCCAGAATCAAAAGCGGCCAAGGTATTCTGTCGGGCCATCTCCTCCTTCGGTACCTTCGATTACCTAATTGCCTTTATTCAGGGCCAGGAGATTAAAGAGATAGAGGATTTCAGTGACTCCTTTGCCTCTGAATTAGGAAAGTCTGATCTTATTGAAGATGTAGATTATAAGGTCTCAGAAGAGATGAGGGGATTCTTTCAGGAGGAGTTATTGAGGCGGCCCTATCTCTATCTCTCTTCAAGCGATATTGAAGAATTAAAGGGGAGACTTTCTGATGAGGCCATCCATCGCCGGATAGAGGAGAATAGACGTCTCTTAGCCAGCCCCATCTCATTCGCCAGGAAGGATCTTATTCAAAAGGACCCCTTTAACCTGTGGAGTATATTCAAAAGATATATCTTGCAACAGAAAGGTCCCTATAATTTTGATCTCAGTAGGGGGTATTACCTTTCTCTCGATAAGGAGGCCCTCTTGATGATCATCAGGCCCAAGAGACCACCCACAGATATCGATTTTAATAAGGAATTGTTAAAGATGGTTAAGGAGGCAGAGAAGAGGGTCTCTCAAGAAGGGATAAGAGTAGATTATACCGGTGGCTACATCATGGCCTTAGATGATGAGCGGATGATTAGAAGGGATATTGTACTTACCCTTTCCTTAGCTTTCTTCTCGGTCCTGGCCTTGTTCTTTCTTACTTTTAGAAGGAAAGAGACCTTCTTCTTTGTAAGCCTTCCCCTCCTCATGGGTCTGGCCTGGACAGTGGGTATTGCTTCTCTCTATCTCAGGCACCTCAATATGGTCACCTTCGGCTTCTTTCCCATCCTAATCGGCTTAGGAGTGGATTATGCCATCCATATCTATAACCGCTATTTAGAAGAAAGAGGCCAGGGCAAGGATGCCTTAAGTTCCCTGGAGATTACCCTCTCCCAGGCTGGAGAAGGAAATCTGACTGGGGCTCTAACTACTGCGGTTGCCTTCTATTCTCTCACCCTTACTAAATTCCGGGGACTATCTGAATTAGGATTCCTTTCCGGGACCGGGATCTTGGCCTGTCTTCTATCCATGTCCTTTATCCTTCCCGCCATCCTGAGCTGGCAGGCCCACCGAAGTCTGGTGAAGGCGGAAGAGATAAGGCCATTGAGTTCCTTTGGATTGGAAAAGGCCTCCCCCATCCTCTTAAAATCCCCTAAGATTACTTTAATCCTGGCTATCCTTATTACCTTGATCTTGGCTGAAGTTGCTTTCGGGATTACCTTTGATAGTGATTTTCGGAACCTGAGGCCAAGAGAGACCGAGGCCTATCGGGTTCAGGATGAGATAGGAAAGAAGTTTGGCTCCCCCCCTGATCCTTTAATGATTATCGCTTCTGGCCAAGATAGAGAAGAAGTCCTTCGGGCCAACGAAAGAATAGCCCAGAGAATAGAGGGGTTAAAGAAGGAGGGGAAGATAGAGCATTATCAATCCCCGGTTAGTCTCCTTCCTTCAGAAAAAAGAATCCAGGAGAATATTGAAGAGTTAAGAAGGTTCGATTTTGAAAGAATAATCGCTACCCTCCAAGAGGCGCTTTTGGAAAATGGCTTCAGGATAGAGGCCTACCAGGGTTATCTGGATGAAATAAGAAGTTTAGAAGCCAGAATAAAAGGACCTCTCCCTTTTTCAAGCCCGGGGGAGGGAATGACCAAGCGCTATCTTATTGAAGATGAAGAAGGGTTCAAGGCCCTATCTATAGCCTATCCTGCGAAGAAGGTCCTTTCCCCAGATGAGGTGGTTGAGCTTGAAGAGAGGATAAAAGGAAATGAGTCAGGGATCGAGGTTACGGGAGTGGGCATCGTCGCTGGTGAACTCAAGAGGTTAATCACCAAGGATTTTATCTTAGCTACCTTCCTTGCCTTCTCTGGGGTCTTCATTATGCTCTTGGTTCACTTTCGGAGAATGAAGATAGTAATCCTTGCCCTCATTCCCTTAATCTGTGGTACAATCTGGATGTTAGGGATTATGAGGATTATTGGCCTCCGGATGAACTTTGTCAATATTGTGGTTGTCCCTCTCATCTTAGGAATTGGAATAGACGATGGCATCCACATCGTCCACCGCTATTTAGAGAAGAAAAAGGAAGGGATAGAGGATGCCATCCATCATACGGGAAGGGCAGTGGTCATGACCTCCCTTACTACTATGGTGGGATTCGGAAGCCTGGTCTTTGCCCAGTATCGGGGATTGGCTACCATGGGCGCTCTGGCTCTTCTCGGGGTGGGCCTGTGCCTTGTCGCCTCTTTGACCATCCTCCCGGCGCTACTTAAAATGTGGGGGGAAAGATGAAGAGAGTATTAGGGATTCTAATTCTGATGATGGGAATAACGGCAATGGGATGGGGAGAGGATTATGAGTTTGTTAAGGAGTGGGATGGCGCCTTCCAGTCTCCCCTGGGCTTACCTTGGATACCCGGGGGAATATCCTGGCGGGTTCAATAAGCCCTATGGGATCGCTAGGGATAGGGAAGGGAATATTTATGTCAGCGATACCTATAACTACAGGATCCAGATCTTCAAGCCTGTCAAGTAATCCGGGGTTAGCAGGGGATAGAAAGGGTTAGAAGGGGTAAACCCATGCTCACTCTTCCTCACCCTTATACTTAAGGTTGAGATGTCACGCAGAAGATACAAGATAGAGTGGGATTATAGTAAGCCACTAGAGTATGTGAAGTGTGAGCTGTGCGGGGCAGACGATCCAGAATTAGTGACCATTGAGGATTCCTTTAGGATTGTGGAATGCAAGAGTTGCGGTCTCATCTATCTCAATCCTCGGCCAAGAGAAGAAGATCTTACGGATTTCTATGAGAATTTTTTCTCAACGGAGGAGGAGAGCGTCTCCCAGTGGGCGAGATTGATGGGAAGGGTATATAAAGAGACGAAGAGGAATATCGAGAAAAAATATCCCTCTGGGAGAATACTGGATATGGGATGTGGACTGGGGCTATTCTTGAGGTTGTGGGATCCTAAGAAGTGGAAGCTCTTTGGGATAGATATCTCTAAGAGAGCGGTGGAGTATGCCAAGAGTAAGGGATTGAATGTTAGGCAAGGCTCACTAGATGCGACCGATTTCAGCGACAACCACTTCGATGTTGTTACCATGTTCTATGTTTTGGAGCATCTTCCCCATCCTTTAAAAGTCTTAAAAGAAGTGAGAAGGATCTTAAAAGAGGACGGCCTCTTAGTCATCAGGGTTCCCCAGAGTATATCGGCAGAGAGGTTTTTGAGATTCTTTGGGGTGAGACGCAGCCTCTTCCACCCACCCATGCACCTCTATGATTTTTCCCCAAGGATATTGAGAGAGTTCTTACTTTTGGCAGGATTTAAGAGAATAAAGACCGTCATTGGAAAGCCCACTTCTCCAGAGAGAAGGATGGATAGGTTCTGGACAAACTACTTCAATCTCTGGGCCCAGGGCATCTACTTTCTAACAGCCAAGAGAGTCCTCGTACCTGGAGTGGGCAAGACCACCTATGCCCAGATCTAAGATCGCCTTTATTTTCCCTGGTCAGGGTTCTCAGTATGTAGGAATGGGGAAGGAATTCCATGCCAATTTTAAAGAGGCGGAAGAGATATTTCAGGGGGCAAACGAGGTTCTTGGCTTCGATTTAGCCAGAATCCTGTTTGAAGGGCCAGAGGAAGAGTTAAATAAGGACTTGCCCGCCCAATTAGGAGTCTTCACAGTAAGTGTTGCTGCCTATGAGATACTTAAGAAAAAAGGAATCACTCCTGATCTCATGGGAGAGCATAGTCTGGGGATATATGCTGCTTTAGTAGCCAGTGGAGCTCTGAGCTTTGAGGAGGGACTTAGGATAACGAAGAAGGCCGGAGAATTGATTCGGGAAGTTCCGGGAGGGATGGTAGCCATTATTGGTTTGGGCAGGAAAGAGATAGGAGAAATCTGTCGGGTGACCGGGACAGCGATTGCCAACTATAACTCTCCCAAACAGTTCGTTATCTCGGGGGAGAAAAGTGCTCTAGATAAAGCGATTGATCTAGCCAAGAAGGATGCCCTAGAGGTCGTTCCCATAAACGTTTCCAGTCCTTTGCATACAGAATTGATGGAGGGGGTTTCTTTAGGATTGGCCCCTTATTTAGAATCTATCAAGGTAAAGAACCCCAAGATTCCTCTTATTACCCACTTCGCTGCAGATTATGTAAGAAATAAGGAGAGGGTAAGAGAGATATTGATAAAACAGATAACAAGACCCGTTCTCTGGGAAAGGAGTATCCGCCGGATGCTATCTGAAGGAATAGACACCTTCATTGAGGTCGGCCCGGGCCAGGTCCTCTCCCAACTCGTCCAATGGATAACCCGGGGAGCAAGGGCCTTGAATGTAGAGGATCTTTCGTCATTAGAAAAGACAATTAAGATATTAGCCATATTATAATACCAATCAGTAGTATCTTCACATCTTCGAAGATTGGAAGATGATTAAATATTGTCCAATCCAATAGAAGATTGATTTTATTTTAAGGGCATGCTACAATTATAAATTGGATAAGGGGTCTGTCTTTGCCCAGAACCCGCCTGCCATCGCCTACGGCTCAGGCCGTTGGTGGACAGGTCTGCTTGCCCCGTTAGAGATGTAAGGAAAGGTTATACCCTATAGCAAAGCTACCAGAAACAAGAATTTGTATAGACATTAAAGTTAATTTACTCTGTTAGAAAAAAATGTCTTCATTAAGGTTGTGATATAAAAGATTATGAAAAGGGTAAATTTAGCGAAATTTTAAGTCCTAATAAAATTCTCTAACGGGGTTTACGGTCGCCTAAGGGCGACCTATCTCTAACAGGGCTTGTCCCTAGGGGGTATAGAAGTAACCCTGAAAGGGTTATCTTGTTTGTGGTGATGAGAGATGAGACTTAAGGGAAAGGTTGCTCTGGTGACTGGGGGAGGAAGGGGGATTGGGAGAGCCATCTCCCTTGCTCTTGCCCAAGAAGGGGCAAGGGTCTGCGTCAATTATCTCCAGAGCCAGGATGCCGCAGAAGAGGTAGTGAAGAGAATAAAGGAGAAGGGCGGGGAAGCGATTAGCTATCAAGCAGATGTCTCTGAATGGGAAGAAGTGAATGGGATGGTGGAGGAGGTCAAGAAGAGGTTGGGAAGGATCGATATCCTAGTTAATAACGCGGGATTAAATATCGATAGGTATCTCATGATCATGAATGAGGAGGAATGGGATAGAGTAATCGATGTCAACCTCAAAGGGACGTTTAATTGTTCCAAAGTAGTCTCTCGGGTTATGATCGGTCAGAGGAGCGGAAACATTGTCAATATCTCATCCGTCTCCGCCATCTCAGGCACTGCTGGCCAGACAAATTATTCTGCGGCTAAGGGAGGGGTGATCAGTTTCACCAAGTCCTTAGCCCGGGAACTGGCTCCTTTTGGGATCAGAGTGAATGCCCTTGCTCCCGGACTCATTGATACTGAGATGATTAAGAAGATGCCTAAGGAGATATTGGATCAGGTTTTAAAAATAACACCATTGAAGAGAATGGGCACTCCCGAGGAAGTGGCAAAGGTAGTTACCTTCTTGGTTAGTGAGGAGGCAGGCTATATTACGGGACAGGTGATAAGAGTAGATGGTGGACTGGCCATGTAGGACGCAAACTGCAGAGCTGAAACGCAGTAATCAAGAACGCGAATCATCGCGAATTTTTAGAGAGGGAGAAATTGGCTGAAGAATTGGAAAACAAGATTAAGGAACTCATTGTTAAGAGATTGAAGCTGGAGATAAAACCAGAAGAGATCGACAGTTCCGCTCCCTTATTTGGAACTGGTCTGGGGCTCGATTCTATAGACGCCCTGGAACTAGTGGTTGGTCTGGAGCAGGAGTTTGGGATCAGGGTTAAGGATGAAGAGGTGGGAAAAGAGATATTTGCTTCTGTGAATACTCTGGCAGGATACGTTAAGAAGAAGCAGGAAGAGGAGAGGTAAGAATGAGTTTACCATAAAAAGTAGAAGAGTATCGGATGGGATGCCTAACAAGTTGGCTAGATTCTTCGCGATGCTCAGAATACCAGGATGAGGGTGATCTGAATTCTCATTCTATGACTTTGCTGGTTACTTATCCTAACTTTACCGGGAGGAGGGTGAAATGAAGACCTTAGATATTGATCAGATACAGAAGATTCTTATTCATCGCTATCCCTTTTTATTAGTGGACAGGGTTATTGACCTTGAGCCGGGCAAAAAGGGGACGGGGATAAAGAATGTCACCATTAATGAGGGGTTCTTTCAAGGCCACTTCCCAGAGGAACCCATCATGCCCGGGGTTCTCATTATAGAAGCTATGGCTCAGGTAGCAGCCATTGTAGTAGGAAGTGAATTTAGGGGAAAAGAGGCAAAGCCAGAAGAGAGAATGGGCTATTTAGCGGCAGTAAAGGAGATTAAGTTCAAAAGACCGGTCAGGCCGGGAGACCGCTTGGAGATTAGCGTTGAAATTATTCAGAAATTAGCCAACCTCTTCAAGGTCAGAGGAGAGGCAAGGGTGGATAGAGAGATCTGTGCCCAAGGAGAGTTGGTTTTTACTAAGGGTACAACTTAAAGAGAGTCTACGGTTTCCGTCGGCTGAAACAGTAAACCCCGTTAGAAAATTTTGTTAGGCTTTATAAATTTACCTTTTTATATCGCAACTTTTTTTCTCACTGAGGATGAGATGAAGCGCGTAGTTATAACTGGTCTGGGGGCGATATGCGCCATTGGTAAGGATAAGGATGAGTATTGGAAGAATCTCATTCAGGGGAAGTGCGGTATTGAGAAGATAGACCTCTTCGATACTAAGGAGTATAGGACCCAGACCGGCGCCCAGGTGAAGGATTTCCATCCGGAGAAGTATATCCCTTTTAAGAAGTTGAAAAGGATGTCCCGGACGGATAGATTGGGAGTAATCGCAGCCCAGGAGGCGCTAAGAGACTCCGGGCTCGATTTAGAGAAGGAGGATAGAGAGAGGATCGGTGTCCTTCTGGGCGCAGGAGCAGGAGGGATGTTTGAGGCAGAGGAATACCATAGAACGCTTCTTACTAAAGGCAAAAGAAGGGCCAGGCCCTCCCTATTAATCTCCCATCCCCCATGCGTTACTACAGATTATATCGCTAAAGAGTTTGGCCTCAAGGGACCACGCACAACGATTGTTACCGCCTGCTCCTCTTCTGCTACCTCCATCGGCTATGCTGCGGATCTTATTAGAGATGGGAAAGCAACTGTTATGATTACTGGAGGAAGTGATGCCCTATGCCAACTAACCTACTCCGGGTTTAACTCCATGAGGGCAGTGGATAAGGATAGGTGTCGTCCCTTTGATAAGAATAGAACCGGCCTCTCCTTAGGGGAGTCAGCGGCCATCCTCATCCTGGAAGAGTTGGGGCATGCTAGAGATAGGAAGGCCAAGATCTACTGTGAGTTCTTGGGATATGGCCTGAGTGGGGATGCCTATCATATGACTGCTCCCCATCCAGAGGCAAAAGGAGCTATCCAGGCGATAAGAGAGGCCCTGAAGGATGCTGGGATTGGGCCAGAAGGGGTCGACTATATCAATGCCCATGGCACCGCTACTCCCTTCAATGATGAGGCAGAGACCCTAGCCATAAAAAAGGTCTTTGGGGAGAGGGCATATGAGATACCGGTGAGTTCTACCAAGTCCATGGTCGGCCACTGCCTAGGGGCTGCAGGAGGGATAGAGGCAATAGCGACCGTTTTAGCGATCAAAAATGACATAATACCACCCACCGCAAGTTATGAAAATAAAGACCCGCAATGTGACCTAGACTATGTTCCGGGTGAGGCAAGAAAGAAGGAGATGGATGTTGCCCT
>DLMW01000070.1:14395-14554 GCA_002478245.1 bacterium UBP18_UBA7526 | reverse complement strand
AAAGAAAACCGGTTATCGGGTAATCAGGTAATTAGGAAAAGCGAGGAAGTGGGAAAGCCTGCCTCTTCGGCGGGTCCACCGATGAGATGAATGGGGAAATAAGTAGTGGATAAAATAAAAAAGGCGTGCTTTCTGCACGCCTTTTTAGTTTCTAAATTC
>DLMW01000070.1:6412-14238 GCA_002478245.1 bacterium UBP18_UBA7526 | reverse complement strand
AGGCCCCGATTAATCGGGGCCTTTTTAGTTTCTAAATTCCCCCCTAAAGGCGAACCGCCACTCCCTTTTTCTTCAAATATTCTTTAGCCTCTCTTATGGTATATTCTTTGAAGTGAAATATGGAAGCCGCTAATACCGCATCTGCCTTCCCCTTTGTCAGGGCCTGATATAGGTGCTCCAGGTTTCCCGCTCCTCCCGAGGCAATCACCGGCAGGTCGGTGGCCTCAGCAATCAAGCGTATGGAATCAATGTCATATCCCTTCTTCGTCCCATCAGCATCAATACTGGTCGGCAAGATTCCTCCGGCACCTAAATCCCTTACCTCTTTGGCCCATGCGATGGCATCCTTACCCGTAGGGGTCTTTCCTCCCTCAATAACCACCTCATATCCTGAAGGCATAGCAGGGTTTCTTCTGGTATCGATGGCTACCATGATCTTCTCTTTTCCAAATTTTTGAGAGGCCTCTCTTATAAGGTCAGGATTTCTGACCGCTGCGGTATTGATGGCGATCTTACTTGCCCCCGCCTCGAGTACCCTCGCTATATCCTCAAGGCTTCCCATTCCTCCTCCCACGGTCAATGGGATACTTATCCGTCCGGCTACCTTCTTCACCCAGGGAAGCAGGGTCTTTCGCTTCTCCACCGTAGCACCAATGTCAAGGAAGGCTAATTCGTCTGCACCCTCTTTCTCATAGAGGGCAGCGATCTCTACCGGATCTCCCACATCCGAAAGATCCTGGAACCTCACTCCCTTAACTACCCGGCCATCCTTGATATCCAGACAGGGGATGATTCTCTTTGCTAACATTTTTTATTCCAAGCCTCTCTCGGCCATCTCAATCGCTTTTATCAGTGCCCTTGCCTTGTTTATGGTCTCCTGATATTCTCTCTCCGGAATAGAGGCAGCAACGATTCCTGCTCCTGCCTGGATATAGGCCCGACTCCCTTTAATGATTATAGTTCTAATGGTGATACAGGTATCGAGGTTTCCAGAGAAAGAAAAGTAGCCTACGGCTCCGGCATAGGGCCCCCTTCTTATGGGCTCTAACTCATCAATAATCTCCATGGCCCTTTTTCTTGGGGAACCGACCACCGTCCCGGCAGGGAAGTTAGAGCGCAGGACATCGAAAGAGTCTTTATCCTTTCGTAGTCTTCCCGTGATGTCACTCACCATGTGCATCACATGGGAGTATTTTTCGATTGACATGAGTTCATTTACTCTCACGCTTCCTGGTCTGGACACTTTTCTTACGTCTCTCTTCCCTAAGTCAACAAGCATCATATGCTCTCTTTTATCCTTGGGATGGGCAAGAAGCCCTTTCTCTAAAGCCCTATCTTCGGCTAAAGTCTTTCCCCGATGCCTGGTTCCGGCAATGGGCCTTACCTCAACAACTCCCTCTTCCAATCTCACCAAGATCTCTGGTGAAGAACCGATCAGTCTCAGATCCTTACACTTCAGATAGTACATGTAGGGGGAGGGATTGATGGTCCTGAGTGCCCGATAGATATCAAAGGGACAGACAGTAATCCCAGTCTCTAATCTCTGGGAGAGGACGACCTGAATAATATCCCCGGCCTTAATATACTCCTTAGCCCTTTTAACACTTTTCTTGAAGGCCTCCTTGGTAAAGTTAGACCTTATCCTAATTTTTAATCTTTCATTTTTCATTTTTGATTTTTGACTAGCAGACCTTCTCAATCGGCTTATCAATCCCTCAATCTTTCCCACTGCCTCCTGGTAGGCTTTCTTGGGGCTCTCTTTAATATGGGCATTGGAGATGACCTTTATCTTATGCTCTAGATGATCAAAGATGAGCAGGGTATCGGTTAAGAGGAATATGGCATCCGGAAGATTCAAATCATCTGGGTTCTCATCTGGCAATTCGAAAAGGTTACGCACCATATCGTAGGAGAGGTAGCCCACCATCCCTCCCACAAACCTGGGAAGCTCCTTAACCTTCACAAACTTATAATCTGCCATTAACTCCTTTAAAGCAATGAGGGGATCAGATACCTTCTGGACTTCCTTCCTTCCCTGCCTAATTATTTCTATTCTTTTCCCTTTGCTTTTGAATATCAGAGAAGGGTTACTCCCTAAGAAGGAGTATCTTCCCAACTTTTCTCCTCCTTCTGCACTCTCTAAGAGATAGGCATAGTCGCCAGTACCGATCTTGGTGAAGGCAGAGACCGGGGTCTCAAAGTCTGCCAATATCTCCCGGTAGACAGGGATCAGGTTCCCCCTCTTTGACTTCTCAATGAATTCCTTTAGGGTAGGATAATACATATTTAACACCCTTATCTCAGATCGCTTAGATAAATCTCTTTAGAAGAGAGAGCGCTTTCTTTACCTAAGACATCCTTGGCCGCTAATTCATCAACAACATAGATCATCCTTCCTTTCTTAGCATACGCTAAAGAGAAGGAGATGGGTAGATCAGGCGTCACCGGCCCCAGAAGAGAATTAGCGATGGCCTCTCTCTTTCTCTCCCCATTGGCCAAAAGGAGTATCATGGGGGCTTCATAGACCAACCCGGCCCCCATAGAGACAGCATAATGGGGGGCCTCTTCTATGCTTTTGAAGTGGCCATCCTTTACCGCATTCTGGATGGTATTCTCATCCAACTTAACCAGAAGCATCCTCTCTTCCAAGGGGATGCCACACTCATGGAAGCCGATGTGTCCCTTCTCTCCCACCCCTACTACCTGAAGGTCAATTCCCCCGTAGGATCTAATCAATTCCTCATAACCATCCAGGATCTCTCTCTTTATCCAGGAGAGGTAATTGCTTTTGGTAGTATCGGGAATCGAGACCGCTTTCCCCAAATCGGTTCCTTTTAGCTCATAATAGGAGGGATCATCTCTGTGGCTTTCCAATTCCTGAATTAACTTCTCCTCTTCTATCTCAGTGCCTTTGGGGATAAAGGTCTTAAGAAAAGGTGACGAGAGTTTCTTGAAGAGTTGCTCAGACATAAAATGGGCATAGCTCTGGGGATGTTGGGCCCTCTCTTCTGGGGTAGCCCCGGGTAGACCAACATATTCATCGAGATTGAAGGAGACTATCCTCTGGGCAGGGAAGAGATGCTGATTACTAGCCATAATATCGTAGAGGCCCATTGGGGTACTTCCCGTAGCCAATCCCAGGACCATCTTCTCTTTCTCTTTACTGGGGATAAAACTTAGGATCTGCCCCAGTACGATTGAGCCCGCCACCCGACTCATCTGTCTCTTATCCCTAGTAACATAGACCTGAAATCCCATCTTTACTTCCCCCTTTAACTTTTAATCTAATATAGCATATCTCCAAGATGGATGCAAGGAAAAAGTTTACCCGTACCTTCCTGCCACAGAACCTCACCGCGAAAGGTTTTGCTATTTTCTTTGATTTATGCTAAACTATTACTACAGGGGAATCGAAAATGAAGATATTAAATTTCGTTAGGGATAGGTGGGCGAAAATTATCCCCAGAGGAGTTTTTACTATAGTAAACCCCGCCCCGCTTCGCGGAGCGAGGCCGGGGGTGGAATATGAGGCCATTATTGGGTTAGAGATCCATGTCCAGTTAAAGACAGAGTCTAAGATGTTCTGTTCTTGCAGTACAGAGTTCGGAGCCCCACCCAATTCTCAGGTCTGTCCCGTATGTCTTGGATTACCAGGTGCCCTCCCCATATTGAATGAGAAGGTGGTTGAGCAGGCGGCTAAAGCGGCCCTAGTGTTGAACTGTGATCTCTTAAAAGTTTCTTCATTTGATAAGAAGATCTATTTCTATCCCGATCTACCAAAGGGCTACCAGATATCCCAATACTATCAGCCACTTGCTAGGTCAGGCTATGTTGATATTAAAGTAAGAAATACCCGAAGAAAGATAAGGATAAGGCATCTTCACATGGAAGAGGACGTGGGCAAACTCGTCCATGGGGAAGGAGTAAGTCTTGTTGATTTCAACCGGGCCGGCCTACCTCTGATTGAGATCGTTACCGAGCCAGATATCCGTAGTCCTGAGGAAGCGGGTGAGTTCTTGATGCGCCTGCAGAGTAACCTGCGCTATGCCGGGGTTTCGGAGTGCAATATGGAGGAAGGATCGCTCCGCTGCGATGCCAATGTTTCCCTCAGGCCAAAGGGAACCCATGAGCTATACACTAAAACCGAGGTTAAGAACATGAACTCCTTCAAGCACGTGATGAAGGCCATTGAATACGAAATAAAACGCCAGAAGAGGTCGATAGAAAAAGGTGAGAAAGCAGTACTCCATACCCGCTGTTGGGATCCGGAGCGGGGAATAACGGTTAAGATGCGTGGTAAGGCGCTGGCGCCCTGTACCCCCCATCCCGATCTGGGTCCAGTCATTTTAGAGGAAGGGTTCATCGCATCCCTGCGCAGCCAACTCCCTGAACTTTCCCTTAATCGTTCAGAAAGATTTATCCAGCAATACGGCATCCCCGCCCCTGATGCCAGCGTTCTAACCTCTTCCAAGGAGTTGGCGGATTATTATGAGGAATGTATAGAAGCGAGTTCGGCGTTCGGAGACGGGAGTTGGGAGTTAAATAAAAGGATTGCCAATTGGATAATGAGCGAACTATTGAGGGAACTGAAGGGGAAGGGTATTGGAATAGGAGCCTGTAAGCTCAGCCCTCAAGCATTAGTAGAGATGATCGCTTTGATAGATAGGGGGACTATCTCGGGGAAGATGGCCAAGGAGGTCTTTGTTGAGATGTTTGAGACAGGGAAGCGAGCCTCCCAGATTGTGAAAGAGAAGGGCCTCATCCAGATCAGTGATGAAGAAACATTGACTAAGATAATCGAAAGGATATTGAAAGAGAACCCCGAGGTAGTTGAGGATTATAGAAAGGGGAAGGAGAAGGCCTTGGGCTATCTGGTTGGCCAGGTGATGAGAGAGACTGAAGGAAGAGCCAATCCCCAGATAGTCAATAAACTTCTTAAAAAAAGATTGAAATAGGATAGGGATTGTTTCCTTAAGATATTAGGTAATCATAGAAGGGTCATGCCCATGTTGTCCGACTCGTCTTGCATAGTGATGTTATTACGGACACTAAAACATTGTCATAATTCAAGGCATCGGAATTTCAACCCCAGGAGAGGTATCAAATGTTAGATCTCAAATATCAAAAGATATCAAGTATTCGCGTCGTTTCGCGTCTGCCTCATTCCCTATCTATCTTGTTTGCGCTTACTTTATTCGTGTCGATTCGCGCCGGCGCGCAGCCCCCAGAGATAGTCTCTATCTCCCCTTCTAAAGGTGCTATAGGAATAAAGACCGATACCCTAATTAGGATCACCTTCAATAAGGAGATGGATAAGAAGAGCGTGGAGGATAATTTTACCATCGAGCCTCGAGCGCAAGGGGGGTTTGGCTGGGAAGGAAATACCCTCATCTTTCATCCAGAGAGGGATCTGGCCCCTTCCACTACCTATACCATTTCTCTGGGCACGGTGGTCAAGGATATCCAAGATAAACCTCTGGCGATCTCTTACTTTGCTACCATAGATCAGCTCCTCTACATTGATAGAAAAGATATCTGGATAGCAAATGGTGATGGGAGTGGGAGAAGAAACCTCACTAAAAAAGAGGGTAACTACTTTAGGCCCATGTGGCTAAAGGGGAAAGAAAGGATTGTTTTTGAACTAGACTCTGATCTCTGGATTATGAATAGGGATGGGAGCGACCAGAGGCCCCTGACTACTGGGAAAGCAATAGTCTCCCATGAGTTTCTCCCTTCTCCCGATGGAAAGAAGGTGGCCTTCCTTTCTAAGAATGGGGAGGTCCGGGTAGTAGATATCGAGGAGGGGGTAGAAGCCAAGATATTCTCTCCAGAGGATCCCAAGAAGAGTAACCTCGGCCTAGGGTGTCCATTTGTCTGGTCTCCAGAGAGTACTTATCTCCTCTATAATAGACTGAGCAAGGGGAAGATCTTGGACATCTGGATGGTGAGTAGCGAGGGAAAGGAAGCCAAGCCCCTGACCAAGAATAGATGGGAGAGCAATGACTGGGGCTTCAGGTTCTCTCCAGATGGGAGAAAGATCGCCTATGAGGTAGGGGGGAGCCTCTATATTATGGACAGAGATGGAAGCAATAAGAAGAAAGTGACTGGAGATCTAGAACTTAATGAGGACAAATTCTCTTTCTCCCCAGATGGAATAAAGATTCTTTTTCTTGGAAATTATAACATCTGGACGGTCAATTCAGATGGGAGCAACCTCAGACAATTGACAGAAGGAAGTAATAGTAATTATCCTTCCTGGTCAGGGGATGGGAAAAGGATTATCCTTACTAAATTGGATGAGGAGGAGAATGCCAATGATCTCTGGATGATGGATTTAGAAGGAGAGAATCAAGTGGCGTTGACCAGGGGGAAGATAGTTTTAGAAGACCTAGAATTTTCTCCTCATGGAAGATACCTCGCCTTCTGGACAATAGAAGGCAGAGAATATCACTTCTGGATCATGAATATTGATGGTACTGGGGTACAGATCCTCTCCTCTGGAAAAGAGAGGCCGCCTGAGAGATCAAACCCCTATCTCTGGTCCCATTAGACACAAATCGGCACGAACTGGTAGACAGTTATGTAATAAATAAACACGAATAGAGGTGCCCAGGAAGAGGCACCTCTTCTTTTTGACAATATTTCGGGGGCGTGGTATACTTTAAAAATAGAGGGACAGAAAAGGGGCTACAGTCGAAAAGCCTTTTTTAGCCTTCTTATGCCCTTTCGAGATGGAGGAGAAGATGAAGTTAAACTGGCCACTCTTGGTGACCCTCTTTGTCTCTTTTATTATTCTGGGAGTCTTTTTAGTGGGAATAGAGAATATGGATCAGGTCATTTCTAACTGGGAGGAAAAGGTAGCAATAGTTGCTTTTTTAAAAGAAGGCCTTGGTCCAGATGAGATAGATAAGCTATATCATAAGATAATGGGAGAGGAGAGCGTGGAAGGGATTATCTATACTTCAAAAGAGGATGCCTTAGAGAAGTTTTTGAAGGAAGAAGCCTTGGAGAAGGAGATGGATATTCTCAAGGAGAACCCCTTTCCCGCCTCCCTACTCATTAAGACCAAAAGAAGAATAGGAGTAATAAAGGAGATTGCAGAGAGAATAGCTGGCTATCCAGAGATAGAAGAGGTGAATTACGGTGGGAAGGAAGCAGAGGAACTCTTTAAGGCTACTACTCTCTTCCGGATGGTTGGCCTTATCCTAGGGATTGTTCTCGGCTTAGGACTTCTCATAGTCGCTTCCCTTCTCTTCAGATTAACCTTAGCTAAGGAAAGGATAGAAAAATGGAAAAAGAAGGGGAAAAGCATCTGGATGATAAGGGGGGGCTTCCTTGGCCGGGGGATCCTGGAAGGCCTCCTTATCTCATCGATTGCCCTGGGCATTCTATATGGGATACACCGCTTATTGATCTTAAGGGTGGAGGGTATCTCATTTATGAATTTAGGGATGGCTCGGGGCTTAGTGGGTGCTGGTTTAGTCTTCGGTCTATTGGGAAGCCTCTTTTCCTGGAAGAGCATCAGATAAGAAAGTAGGAAAGAAGAAGCGTAGAAAAATTAATGAAAAATAAGAAATTGTTACTTGTCACTTGTCACTTGTTACTTGTTACTTGTCTGGTCTCTCCTGCCTTTGCTCTTTATGAGGAGAGGATTAAGGAATATGATAAGGAGATTCAAGAGAAGGAGAAGGAAAGACTGCAGAAAAGTCAGGAACTTGCTACTGAGAAGAAGGAGCTAGAGAAGAAGAGGCTTCAGGAGAGGAGTCTTCGCCAGAGGCTTTCTGGGATCAAAAAGGATTTGGAAGCCAAGAAGAAGGAGATTACTA
>DLMW01000070.1:0-6331 GCA_002478245.1 bacterium UBP18_UBA7526 | reverse complement strand
GAAGAAGGAGATTACTATCTACGATGAGAGCCTAAAGGAAAATAAGGAGAGGTTAGAGGAGAAAGAGAAGGACTTAGAAGGAGCAACTGAAAACTTAAGGATCAGCCAGAATACTCTGGAAGAGAGATTGATCATTATCTACAAGAGAAAGAGTCCCTCCTATCCCCATGACTTTCCCAAGGAAGCCCAAGAGAGGTATCACTTAAAGGTTATGGCGCTCTTTGACGCTAACCGCTTAGCCAGGGATAAAGAAAGGAGAGAAGGAATAGAAAAGGAGAAGAAGAGCCTGGAGGGGAGAAGGGCAAAGATTACCACCGCCAAAGAGATAGCCTTAGAGAGAAAATCTGAGATAGAGAAGGATAAGAAGGCGAAGGACGAACTTTTAGCCAGGATAGAGAAAGAGAGGATAGCCTATGAGAAAAGGGTTGGGGAACTGGAGAAGGCGGCAAAGGAACTGGAGAATCTGATTAGGAACCTGGAAGCCAGGAAGAAGGAGACCGTAGAAGAGGCACGCCTCGCCTCTCTAGCCTTCAGTCAGAAGGAAGGGCGCTTACCCTGGCCGACCATAAGCCACGAGGTAACCAAAACCTATGGGAAGCATCAACATCCTCAATACAAAACCTATATCTTCCATAAAGGGATTGATATTAAGGCTCCCCAAGGGGCAGAAGTGTGGGCGGTATCGAAGGGAACAGTGGTCTTTGCCCAGTGGTCGCAGGAACCGGGCTTGAGGGAATACGGAAAGATGGTCATGATCGCTCACGGAGGGGGCTACTACACCCTCTATGCCCATCTGGATAGCATCCTGGTTAAGGAGAATCAGGAGGTAGAAGGAGGGCAACTGATTGGCAAGGTAGGCCAGACCGCTTCCAAAAAAGGCCCCTATCTTTACTTTGAGATGAGGAAGGACGGCACCCCATTGGATCCCCTGCACTGGCTGAGAAAATAGGTATAAAGGTAGGGGAGAAGAAGGGTGGAAAACAGAAGCAATCAAGAACAAGAATCCAGTATCTGTGCTAATCCGTAATTAATCCGTGTTCAAAAAGGAGGTCTAACGGGATGAAGAAGATAAGAATGAAAGTTGTGATTCTAACGATTGTGATGGTTCTGGTTATTGGAGGAGGGATATCTGGCAAGGTAGATGAGAAGGAAGAGACCTACAAGTATATCGGTATCTTCTCCAAGGTCCTCTCTCTGATCAAGTCAAACTATGTCAAGGAAGTGAAGATCAGGGATCTCGTCTATGGTGCCCTGAAGGGGATGATGGCTACCCTAGATCCCCATAGCCAGTTCATGGATCCCGATGCCTATAAGGAGATGCAGATCGAGACCGAGGGGAAGTTCGAGGGATTGGGGATAAGTATCTGGATAAGGGATGGGCAGCTCACTGTTATCTCCCCTATTGAGGGGACCCCAGCATATGAGGCTGGGATCCAGGCTGGGGATAAGATTATGGAGATAGATGGGGAGTCAACAAAGGATATCACCTTACAGGAGGCGGTGAAGAAGATGAGGGGGCCGAAGGGGACCTCGGTCACCCTGACCATAGAGAGGGAAGGGATTGATGGGCTCTTAGAATTTACTATTGTGCGCGGCGTGATCGTGGTAAAAAGCATCCCCTACTTCTTCTTAACAGAGGAAAAGATCGGCTGCATCAGAATAAGCGAGTTCAAGAAGCAAGCGGGCAAGGATCTGGAAAAAACCTTGAAAGAATTGGAGAAGGAAGGGATGGAGGGTCTCATCCTCGATCTGCGCAATAATCACGGGGGGCTATTGAATGAGGCGGTAGAGGTATGTGATAAGTTCCTTCCCAAGAATAGACTAATTGTCTCTACTCAAGGAAGGGTTTCCTCTCAGAACCTGAGATACCTTTCAAATGAGGCGCCCCATCCCGATTATCCTTTAGCCATCCTCATCAATAAGGGAAGTGCTTCTGCTTCTGAGATAGTAGCCGGTGCTCTTCAGGATCATGGAAGGGGGAAGATCGTAGGAGAGAAGTCCTTTGGTAAGGGAACGGTTCAGAGCGTATTGGCCTTAGAGGATGGTTCAGGCTTGAAGCTCACCACCGCCCAGTACCTTACTCCCCAGGGGAGGAACATCGATGAGAAGGGGATCGAACCGGACATCAAGGTGGAACTACCCACCCTTCCCAAGATAGTTTCCAAGACTGCTAGCAAGGGATACTTCAGAGCTTTTAGCCAGAAGTACCTCCTCACCCATCCGGATGTGGATCAGAAGTTCCGGGTTAGAGATAAGGACCTGGACGAGTTCTTTTCCTTCTTAAAAGAGAAGAAGTTTGATCTTGAAGAGAAGGAGTGGCAAGAAGGGACCCTTGAGATTAAGAGGGAGTTGCGCATTGCCATAATAAGGCAGGCCCTGGGAGAGAAGATAGCCTATGAGGTCACGCGGGATGAGGATCCCCAGTTCCAGAAGGCGGTAGAGGTGATTAAAGAAGAACTCTCCCGCGCTCAAGCGGAATAATCTGGAGTTAGGTATATTTTTCTCCGAACTATCTGAAGGGAAGATATGGCTAAAGAAGGTTATAGATTTGTTAAAACCCTAATCATTATGACCATTCTGGGGCTTCTCGGAGCCTCTTTCTGGGTAGACTATCAACAGATGGGGAGGATTACCCTATTCGACTGGCTGAAGAGGGTAGACTATGAGGCAAGAGCAAGGGAGATAGATTCTGCCATAGATGAGAGGCTATTCGAACTGGGAGTGGGTCTTAAGGATATCGTTGAAAGGTATGGGGAAGAGAAGAAGGGAAAGATAGCCTGGACCTACACTACAAAGAGGGTGAAGGTATCTCCCAAGGAGCCCTTGGAAAGGTATGAGGAGGCGGTCAGCCAGGCAGTGAAGAGAGAGGGGGGGAGGGTAATAGAGGTTAAAAAAGGGGAGGTTAAGGGGAAGAAGATCTCTAGCCTGAAAATCGGGATAAGAGAGATCCCTATTCAGAGGCTCATCTTAGAGCAACCGAGAGCCAGGGTAGCCATTATTATCGATGACTTGGGGATGGGGGGAGGGGCAACAAGGGAACTCTTAACTCTCGATCGTCCCTTAAACTTCTCCATCCTACCCTTTTTACCCCATTCCAAAGATACTGCTCTAGAAGCAAAGAAGAAAGGCTTTCTCGTCATGCTCCATCTCCCTATGGAGCCCAAGGGATACCCGGCTCCAGATAAGAACCCGGGAAAGGGTGCCATTTTTATGAATACTTCCCGAGAAGAGATAGCAGAGATCATTGCCCAGGACCTATCCGATATCCCCTACGTTCAAGGGATAAATAATCATATGGGAAGCCGGCTGACAGAGGATGAAGAGATTATGAATCTGGTGCTAAAGGAACTGAAGGAAAGAGATCTCTTCTTTTTAGATAGTAAGACCTCCCTTGAATCTATTGCCTATAGAGAGGCTAAGAGACTGGGGCTTAAGTGTGGCAAGAGGGATGTTTTCTTGGATAATGAGATCGATCTCGATTACATCAAAGGTCAGATCCAGCTTTTAGCTAAGATTGCTCTAAAGGAAGGAAGGGCGATCGGCATTGGCCATGCCCATTCCCTCACTATTCGCGCGCTAAGGGAATCCATCCCGGGATTAGAAGACCGGGGAATAGAGTTTGTCCTGGTCTCAGAGCTCCTCGAATAGCAGCAAAGCATGCTTCAAGCCGCAAGCCCCAAGCTTTTTTGAAGCCTGTAGGAGGATATCTTGTTAGTCCTAGGGATTGAGACCTCCTGTGATGAGACGGCAGCATCGGTAGTAAAGGGTGGTAAGGAGATCCTCTCGAATATCGTCGCCTCCCAGGTTGCTATCCATAGGAAATTCTGGGGAGTGGTACCAGAGCTCGCTTCCCGGAAGCATCTGGAATTAATAAATCCTATCATATCTGAAGCCCTATCAAGAGCAGAGATTGGTTTTTCTGATCTGGATGGGATAGCAGTAACCTATGGTCCCGGCCTAGTAGGAGCATTATTAGTTGGCCTCTCCACTACAAAGGCCATCGCCTATTCTAACAACCTTCCTTTTGTGGGCATAAATCACTTAGAGGGCCACATCTATGCCAACTATCTTGAATACCCTTCTTTAAAGCCTCCCCTCTTAAGCCTAATCGTCTCTGGTGGCCATTCAGACTTGGTCTATGTCAAAGATCATGGAATATACGAAGTAATGGGAAGGACAAGGGATGATGCACCAGGAGAGGCCTTTGATAAGATAGCAAAGTTTCTAAAATTAGGCTATCCTGGTGGCCCCATCATAGATGAATTAGCCAAGAAAGGGAATCCTAAGGCAATCCCTTTTCCTAGGGTCTCCTTCAAGGCTAAGGAGACCCTTGACTTCTCCTTCAGTGGGGTAAAGACCGCGGTCATTGATTACATCACTAAGATCCAGGATCCAGGATCCAGGATCCAGGATATTGTGGCCAGCTTCCAGGAAGCAGTGGTTGACATGCTTATCAAGAATACCCTAAGGGCAGCGAAGATGAAGGGAGTAAAGAGAATTGTCTTGGCGGGAGGGGTAGCCGCGAATAGCCGCTTGAGAGAGAGGTTAAGAGAAGAGGCAGAAGCAAGAGGCATAAGACTTTTTTATCCCAGGGAAGAGTTATGCACAGATAATGCCGCCATGATCGCCTGCTGTGGCCACTACAAGCTAAAAGAGGGAATTAGATCAGACCTATCGTTGAATGCCGTGGCTAACCTTTAGCCTAGGGAAAACGGTATGAAAGAGTTTAAAAAACTTGCAATAAAGATAGCAAAAGAGGCAGGGAAGATACTAAGAGAAAATCTGGGGAAAATAAAAAGAATTGACTACAAAGGAAGAATAAGTTTAGTCACCGACATCGATCGGAAGGCAGAGGAGAGGATCATTGGTATCCTTAAGGAGAAGCACCCTTCTCACGATATCCTGACTGAGGAGAGGAGGATAGAGGAGAAAGGGAGTCGATATAAGTGGATCATCGACCCCTTAGATGGGACGACGAACTATGTCCATGGCTATCCCAGATACTGCGTCTCTATTGCTTTGGAGAGGGATGGTGAGGTCATATTGGGAGTGGTCTATGACCCGGTTCCTGACGAACTATTCTTAGCAGAGAAGGGAAAAGGAGCCACCTTGAATGGAAAGAGAATCTCTGTCTCCAAGATAGATGAATTGGATAAGAGCCTCTTAGCCACTGGCTTCCCCTATGATAGGAGGGAGAGGGCGGATGAGTATCTCAAGATCTATAGGGAATTCATGGTAAACTCCCAAGGGGTGAGGAGGGATGGGGCAGCAGCCCTGAACCTCTGCTATACTGCCAATGGTAGATTCGATGGCTTCTGGGAGGAGAAGTTAGCCCCCTGGGATGTGGCGGCAGGAAGCCTCATCGTTACTGAGGCCGGGGGAAGGGTGACGGACTTCAAAGGAGAGAGATTCAATATCTATAAAAAAGAGATCTTAGCCTCAAACGGAAAAATCCATAGAGAAATGGAGGAGATCTTAAATAAGTGTAACAAAGGAGAAAGGCCATGAAGAAGAAATATATACTTAGTATTATATTTGTTTTGGTGGTGATCATCCTTTTTGGTGGTTTATTCTACCCAAATATTAAAAGAAGTAGAGAGAGTCTAAAATATACTAAATTGGGTGATGAACTTTGGGATCGAGCAATAGAGGAGACAGATGTTACTTTGGTAGCCCAAGCGATTAAAAATTATGAAGAAGCCCTCAAAATAAATCCCAAAAATGTAGATGCCTATCTTGAACTTGGCCATATCTATTACATGAAAAGACTCGATGATCAAGCATTGGCCATGTATCAAAAAGCGGTTCAGGTAGCTCCTAAATCAGCCAGAGCACATAGAGACCTAGGGTTGTTTTATAGCGTTGCGTGGTATAGGGACGAGCGTCTACTAAATAAAGCTATTGAAGAATATGAGAAGGCTATCGAGCTTGGGGAAACTTGGGACTATATCAAAAGAGAACTTCAAAGCCTACGTAAGGTTAAAGAAGACTTAGAAGCCATCCAAGCCGGAAAGCCTGTTAAGGAAGAAAAAATAGAAGTAACCAGTGATGAGGCAATGGACTATCTTATTGCCAGTGACCCCTATCTTAGGAAATCATGGGCTTTAAGAGCAGCGCTCCAGGCTGAAGAAAAAGCTAAAAAATAATTAGAAATCCTTGGCAAGACAGCAAAAATAACTAAAAGTTTCCAGTAAAAAAAGAGGAGATGACTGGTAACCATAAGGCTACTATCATCTCCTCTTTATTTATATTAAAAAACGAAGATGAAATTTCAATAAAAGAGACAACTTGCTTGGTTCATCTTACAAAATCGCTTCTATCTTTGATTTCA
>DLMW01000035.1:5894-6563 GCA_002478245.1 bacterium UBP18_UBA7526 | reverse complement strand
ATTGATTATTCGGGCCCCCTTCTCAACAATCACTCTTCCCGTGATCCGGGAATCCCCATCCACTCTACCTGCGATCTGAGTTTGAATTGTTTCCAAGATGAGACGATTGGCCTCCAGGACATCCTCCACCTTACCTGTATCCTTCCACCATCCCTGAATGATATGGGAATGGACCTTATACTTTTTGTCGATTAAATACTGAATGGCATCCGTTATCTCATACTCCTTCCTCCAAGAAGGTCTGATATTATTTACTGCTTTGAAGATGTTCTTATCGAACATATAGACCCCTACCAAGGCCAGGTCGCTCTTTGGTCTCTTCGGCTTCTCAGTCAGTCTCACTACTTTTCCCTTCTCCAACTCCGCCACCCCAAACCTCTCTGGTTCCCTCACTCGGGAAAGCAGGATTAAGGCATGGGGCTTCTTTCTCTCAAATTCCTCTACCAAAGAGGTGATCCCTTCCTTAATCAGATTATCCCCTAAATACATAACAAAGGGTTCATCCTTAAGATAGCCCTGGGATATCTTTACTGCATGGGCTAGACCCAGGGGCGCCTCCTGCTCAATGTAGGTCACTCTTAATCCCCATCTCTTCCCCGTGTCCACCGCTTCCTTTATCTCCTCCTTTGTCTCTCCCACAACTATCCCTACATCCTTTATCCCGGCATC
>DLMW01000035.1:5722-5859 GCA_002478245.1 bacterium UBP18_UBA7526 | reverse complement strand
GGCGTAACCTCGTTCCCCTCCCTCCACTCAAAACCAATGCTTTCACCCCGCACCTTCCTTCATTGAATTCAGGTGAAAAGTAAGAGGTGAAAAGTAGAAATTTTCATTTTGTCCCAAAGGGATTCCTTCAGAACATT
>DLMW01000035.1:4755-5670 GCA_002478245.1 bacterium UBP18_UBA7526 | reverse complement strand
CCAGTATGGGTAATGGGGCGCAATCTCGTTCCCCTTCCTCCACTCAAAATTAAAGCCTTCATATTTTCCTCACTCCATCGATCCAGGTCACAATGAACAAGTAGCAAGTATCAATTTTGCATTTTGCATTTCTCATACTCTTTCTCTCCAATAATTCAACAGATCCTCAAGCGTCCTCTCAAAGGGTATCTCTGGCTTCCAGCCGGTTATTCCTCTAAACTTCTTACAATCCCCAATTAAGACCGGAACATCAGATGGTCTCATCCTCTTGGGATCTTTCTTTACCTTTATCCTTTCCTTCGTTAGGCCAAGTAAGATATCTAAGACCTCCTCAATCTTATATCCCTTGCCAGAACAGATATTATAGACCTCTCCTGGCTCCCCCTTCTCTGTAGCTAGCCAATATGCCTTAACTATATCCCGGACATCGGTAAAGTCTCTTATCGCTTCTAGATTCCCGACATAGACGACCGGCTCCTGCTTCTTTTTTTCAATCCTGGCGATCTGTTTGGCGAAGTTACTACAGACGAAGACCTCTCCCCGGCGGGGACCAGAATGGTTGAAACCCCTTGTTCTAATAATGTCCAGACCATAGCTCTTATAGTATTGATAACCCAATAGGTCCTGACCCACCTTACTCACCGCATAGGGAGAAAGAGGCCTTAGAGGATTGGTCTCTTTAACCGGAAGTTCATCCTCCTCCACCAGGCCATACTCCTCACTGGAACCAGCGATCTGGATAACAGGATTTATTCCCAGTTCCCTCACTGCCTCAAAGACATTTAGTTCGCCAATGATATTAGTGGTCAATGTCTCCTGGGGAGCATGCCAGGAGGTAGGGACAAAGGACTGGGCAGCGAGATGAAATATCCTCTCTGGCCTTACCTTCTCCATGAGCTTCTTTACTGAAGAGGC
>DLMW01000035.1:3750-4589 GCA_002478245.1 bacterium UBP18_UBA7526 | reverse complement strand
CGCGATCTCCATCTCTCAATTCCCCAGACCTCGATATCCCCTTTCTCTAAAAGAAGGTCTGCTAAATGGCTTCCTGCAAACCCCGTGATTCCCGTAATCAGGACTCTCATCCTACCTTCCCATCCCCTGATATTTGAAACCCATCCTCTTCATCTCTTCTGGGTCATAGATATTCCTTCCATCAATGATGATCGGTGCCTTGAGCAATCTTTTAATCTTCTTTAAGTCCAGTTCCTTAAATTCATTCCACTCTGTCAGAATAACCAGACAGTCACTCCCTTTAGCCACCTCATAGGCATCCGGGCAGAACTCGACCTTCCCCAAGATTCTCTTTGCTTTCTCCATAGCTGCAGGATCGAAGGCCTTTATTCGCGCTCCCTCTCTCTGCAGGGCTTTAATAATGTCTAAGGAGGGAGCATATCTTAGATCATCGGTATCGGGTTTAAAAGAAAGACCCAGGATCCCTATGGTCTTGTGGTTCAGATTCCAAAGGGCCTTCTCTATTTTTTTTATCATTAGCCTCTTCTGGGCCTCGTTTATCCTTTCCACTTCTTTTAGAAGGTTGAAATCATATCCTAATTTCTGGGAGATATGCCTGAAGGCGGCTAAATCTTTTGGAAAACAAAAACCACCAAAGCCGATCCCAGCATTCAAAAAGGCTCTTCCGATCCTCTTGTCATAGCCCATCCCCTCTGCTACCTCTAAGACATCTGCTCCGGTCCTCTCACAGAGATTGGCTATAGCGTTAATGAATGATATCTTGGTGGCTAAGAAGGCATTGGAGGCATGCTTTATCATCTCAGCACTCCTGATATCTGTAATTATAATGGGTGCTTCTA
>DLMW01000035.1:3047-3632 GCA_002478245.1 bacterium UBP18_UBA7526 | reverse complement strand
TATCATCTCAGCACTCCTGATATTTGTAATTATAATGGGTGCTTCTAATGGCTTATATAATTGTCTCATAATCTTTTCTGCCCTTTTACTCTCCAACCCCAGAACGATTCGGTCTGGATTCATGAAGTCATGGATTGCTGAACCCTCCCTTAAGAACTCTGGGTTAGAGACCACATCAAAGGGAACCTTCTCCTTATTATTGATCCTAATGGTATGCTTTACCCACTCCCCAGTCTCTACCGGAACGGTGCTCTTCTCTACAACGACCTTATAGCTCTTCATATTCCTCGCGATCTCCTTGGAGACCGCCTCCACATAGGATAGATCTGCCTCCCCGCCCTTCTTGGATGGGGTACCGACAGCGATGAAGATGACCTTCGCTCTCTTCACCCCTTCTTCTATACTGGTAGTGAAGGATAGCCTCCTCTCTTTAACATTCCTTTTGACCAGCTCCTCCAGGCCTGGTTCATAGATGGGCATTATCCCCTTCTTTAAGAGTCTAATCTTCTCTTCATCATTATCGATACAGATGACCCTATTCCCTAGATCAGCAAAACAGGTTCCGGTTACCAGGCCAACATGTCC
>DLMW01000035.1:2265-2661 GCA_002478245.1 bacterium UBP18_UBA7526 | reverse complement strand
CTCTCCTTATAGCGATAAGAGAAGGTCATCTCCCAGCAATGGAGATCCCGCCAGAGTTTAAGCATCACATCCCTCAGTTCGAAATCCTTATCCAAAGGATCCTGGCGGAATCTATTGGACACTGTTAATCTCCACTTCTTCTTCCGATCCAGCCAGAACCTTGCCCCACTATATAGGTCCTGGATATCATTCTCATCTGAACCCTGAGTGAATCTCTGGCCGATATAGAAGGAGGTATAGCTATTGGGAAGAATCTCAAACCTATTGCCCAGGTTGGTCATCTTCTTCTCATCAATACCATATCCTCCATCGAGGTCATACTCCAGCCATCTGAAAGGCCAGAGGGAAAGATCGAGCCTTATCTTATCCCAATGCTCCTCCTTCTTGAAGTCATAG
>DLMW01000035.1:0-2030 GCA_002478245.1 bacterium UBP18_UBA7526 | reverse complement strand
CCCTCTACCTGGCTCACCCCTTCCCCAGGATCAAAGGAGACATCGCGAGGTTCATGGATATTCTGGGAGTATTTATAGACTATATCATTCTGAAGATACCTGGTGATCCTGGTATTCAACCTTCCCATCCCCACATAGGTTCCCCACCCGACATCATCCTTATTTAACTTACTCGTCTGATCATAGAGGTGCTGGATATATCCCCCAGTAAGAGAGGCTCCCATCCTGGGCCCTAACTTGATGGGGGTAGTAAGATACTGGCTAACATCTCCCTTCCATCCAGTAAAGCCTTGCTCCTTAGTATAGAGGCTCATGGCTTCAACCTTTCCCTTATAATAGAGGGGTAGTCTTCCCATATTGAGATAGCTTGTTCCCAGGGTTAACTCGGGAAGTCGACTCTCCTTTTTGCCAAACTTCCTGGTATCGGGGTCCCAGGACTCCTTGAGATGTCCGGCACCCCTCATATAATAGCGGGGCTTGGTTCTGGTTGCTGCTCCATAATAGTTAAGTTCCCTGGTCACTCTCTCCTTCGCTTCCGGTTCATACTCCCTATTGAACTCCTCAACACTCATATAGTCAACATAGGCAATGGCATCGGTATATCTTGTCAGATGCTGAAAGTAGCGCAACTGACCTTTCCATCTTTCAGTAACTACTCCTGGTACCCGATAGTACTGACCGTCAGCGAACTTCTTTATCTCATGCTCCTTGATGTGATAGCCATACAGGGTTCCACCCCCTATATCCTCCCCTTTCCGCGAAAGGGTATACTTATATCCTAACCCCTTCCCCCAGCCCGCTCTTCCTAAGTAGTCAGCATACAATGTTCCCCGGGAGCGATAGACCTTCCTCCAGGCCTGGGGACGGAAATAGAAGTTATACCTGGACTCCACTGTCCAGCCTCTCTTATTATCCTCGCCAGGAATAATCACCCATCCATAGGGAACTCCGGTAAGGGAGCGAGTATAGAAAGGGAAGTAGGCGAGGGGCATCTTTCCCAGAAAAAAGACAGCGTTATATAACCATATCCTATCTTCCAAGCGGACATAGGCCGGATGGGCCCAGAAATGATAGTGGGGAGAGGGATGCTCGCAGGTAGTGAAGGTTGAGCGAGTGAGTTTATACTTATCCTCTTCCAACCTTATCATCTCCTTTCCCTTGAAATACCAGGGGTCGGCATGGATCGATCCCGGAAAACCGGCCACGGTCCTTATCTCTCCCTTCTTCGTCTTTGTATTATAGGTAATAGCAGCCCCTCTTATTTCCCTTGTCCCATCCCAGAGGGAGGCATGCCCCAAAGCATTCGTTTCACCAGTCTTTATATCCATCTTTACCAGATCCGCCTTCAGGACAGTATACTTCTGGGTCATCTTTACATTCCCAATGGCAACGATAATCCCTTCCTCCCTTAGATACTCTATATAATCTGCCTCACAGTAGATGGGCTCCTCCTCTTCTTGAGCCATAACAGAAGAGGCAAAGAAAAATAGAGCAGCAATCATAAATGGGATAACTGCTTTAGGCTTCATGTTCTCACTTTAACCAAGCCGCAAGCTACAAGCCTCATGTTTAGGAAGCGGTGAATCGGTGAGCCGGTGAATCAGAGATTTTCTCCATTTCAATATTTTGAAGCCTGAAGCCTACTTTGGTACCTTCTTCCCATTGCTCAAGAACTTCTCTATTCCCTCATCTGTTAGAGGATGCCTGACCAGTTTCTCAAGGATATGAAAAGGAATAGTAACCCCTCCTGCACCAGATAAAGCCGCTTTCTCTACCTGAAGAGGACTTCGGACGCTGGCCACAATCACCTCTGTTCCCAAGCCATAGTTTCTATAAATCTGAACAATACCCTTGACCATATCCATCCCCTCCTGGCCAATATCATCCAGTCTTCCTATAAAAGGAAAGGAGTAGCTGGCTCCGGCCTTGGCTGCTAAGAGCGCTTGAGAAGGGGAGAAGATTAAGGTTGCTGCAGTCTTTACCCCCTTCTTAGAAAGAATCCTAATCGCTTTCAGGCCTTCTAGGGTGAT